>JAKSOD010000062.1 GCA_024405755.1 Clostridia bacterium | reverse complement strand
TAAAGGTTTTTACATTTTCCTGCCATACGGCGTAGAGGGTGACGGTTTCGCCGGCGGTGGAAGTCAGATTCTTGACGCTCTTAGCATCGGTGTAAGCAGCTGTGGCGGCATCAGCGGTCTTTGCCCATCCGAGGAAGGTGTAGCCGGAACGCGTGAATGCATTCTTTGTAAGTGCCTTTGCGGTGCCGTAGGTCATGGCAAGATTAGCCATGGTGCCTGTGCCGCCGTTGGCGTTGAATTCTACGGTATAGTTATTAGCTTCCCATGCGGCGTAGAAGATGCAGACGTCTTTGTCAACGCTGGAAGTCATGGAGACTTTGGATTTGTCGGAAAGGACTAGCTTCGTGTATCCGTCAGGCTGAGTGCCTTCAACGTACCAAGCGGATGTCGTTCCGTTGGAGTAGTGCCATTTGTTGTCGGAAGTGCGGTATCTGTACCAGCCTGCGAAGTCGTATCCGGTGCGGGTGAAGGTGTTGGCGCGCAGAGCGGTGGAAGTACCGTAAGTGACGATGGTATCTTCCATAGTACCTGTGCCGCCGTTGGCGTCGTATCTTGCGGTGAAGGTCTTGGCGGTGGGAGCGTAGGGAGAGGATCCTCCTCCGGTGTAACCGGTACTCTTTGAGGGACTGTAATAGGAGTTGCCCTTAGCCGGATCGGCATAAGGAGTGGTGCTCATACCGCCGTATACGGGGATCTTAAAGACGTATGCTTCTTCGAGCACGCCCTCGGATGCGTATGTCTTGCGGGTGTTTCTGCCCTCGGTGAGAGGTGCGCTGATATTCTGCATATACTGACCCCACAGAACTCTTGAAGAGCGGGGATCGGTGTTGAATTTCTGGAAGTAGAGGGTGTCCTGATAGTCGCCTACGTACTTTGCGGCGATCTTCTTTGAACCGCCGGAAATGGCTTTTGCCTTGGTGTTCCAGCCGCCCTCTTGGGCTTCTTTTCCGCCGTTGAGGAAGATGGCAAAGCGTCCGGTACCGCAGGCACCGATGTTGAAGAAGTTATAGTAACCGTCAAAACCGATCAGGTAGGATTTGGTATAAGTATCGGTTTTCTTTACGGTACCCCACACGGGATCCCCGTTATCGGTGGAAGGTTTATTGGTATAGTAGGAGTAGAGTTTGGTGCCGATAGTACCATTTACGAGGGGACTTGAACCGGATCCCTGTTCCTGCTTCAGACGTGAAGCAAGGAAAATGGGACTTATATTGTTTGCCTTACCGACTTCCCAAATGTACTGGGCGTAGGTCTTGCCGTTGTCGCATTTGGCTCCGTTGCCCATAAAACTGCCTTTGAGAGCGGCAGCAACACGGTCAACGGTCTGGGTGGCGGCGTTGAATTCGAGAGTCTCAAACATAAATATATCAACATCGTTGAGGAAGTTGCGCGGATCCATGAAGTATTTGACGGCGGCAAGGCTTGCTTTGCGCCAGCCGGAATCAAAGAGAGTGGTCACACTGGAATCATAATAGGGAGAATAATTCTTATTCCCGAGAGAGGTCCAGGGCGAAGGAGCCCACGTCTCTGTCGTGACGAGGTTGGGATAAGAGCTCCCTGATTTTGCGTTTTCTGAATTCGTTACGTATGTAAAAGTGAACTTGGAATTCAGGTCGGTGATCATAACCGGCTCAAAGATCCAGGTGGGATGCATTTTGTGCAGTTCTTCAAGCTTGGTTGCGTAACTGTCGGTAAAACCGAGATCCAAGAGCTCGTTATAGTATGCGGAGTGGGTCGCGGCACTGACGGGAATGATGGTCAAAGGCATCATAACTGTCAGAATCGCCAGCGCAATTGAAATGATTTTGTTGAAGCGTTTCATATACGATCTCCTTTAAAAAATATACCCTATGGGTAAAATCATAAGTATATTGTATCATTTTTGCAAATAATGTCAAGTATCCAATTGAAAATTTGTCAATTATTCACAAAACACCACCTTGCGTTTTGTGCAAAAGGCCCCCCTGTAGGTTGCGACTCAAAGAAACTGCAAGCTGCAGAAGAGGAAAAACGGCAAATGATTTGCCAAAAAACCGTATTTCTTCCTTAATTTACATAAAGCGGGTGCGGAAAGTCCGATTGTCAGACCCCTGTCCTGCCCGCAATAATTGTAAAGATTGCGGAGAAAAAAATTGAGGAAAAACAAAAAAGTTCTTGACATTCTCTTGCCTTTGTGATACAATACAAAAAACCGCAGAAGAAGAGCAAGTAAGTTTTATCCATTTTTCTCCAGAGAGCCGCCGATGGTGAGATGGCGGCGAAAAACATAAAACCGAATGGGCTTCCGAGGGCAATCGGAAAGGGATTTTTCCCGAGTATGTGCGACGGGGTACGGCTCCCCGTAAACAAAAGTCTGCATATTTCGTATGCGTAAAGTGGACGTTTTACGTCAAGCAGGGTGGCACCGCAGGATAATACCTGTCCCGGCAGAAAAGCAGGGACAGGTTTTTTGTTTTCCTGCGGCAAATCGTTCCCAAAAATTTGATATATAAAGAGGGTAATCAAAATGAAAAAAAACTTCTCACGCGCACTTGTGCTTTTACTTGCATTGATAATGACTGTTTCTGTCACTTCCTGCGGAGACGGGGCCGACGACAAAAACACCTTCAAGGTAGGTATCTGCAACTACGTTGACGATGCGTCTCTCAATCAGATCGTTGCCAATATCAGAGAACGTCTTGACGAACTCGGAAAGACAAACGGCGTGACCTTCAAGATCACATATGACAACTGCAATGCCGATTCCAACATAATGAATCAGATCATAGCCAACTTTGCGGCAGATAAAGTCGATCTTATGGTCGGAGTTGCGACTCCGGTTGCCATGGCTATGCAGTCCGCGACGGAAGACAGCAGGATCCCCGTGGTTTTTGCCGCCGTTTCCGATCCCGTTGGGACGGGACTTGTGGAATCTCTTGACAAACCTGCCGGAAATCTGACCGGTACTTCAGACTACCTTGACACAAAGGCTGTCATGGATCTGATCTTCGCCGCAGATCCCGACGCCGACAAGATAGGCCTGCTTTACGATGCGGGTCAGGACTCATCCACCGCTGCCATTGCCGCGGCGAAGAAGTATCTGACCGATAAGGGGATCGCTTTCACTGAGCATACCGGCACTACCGTTGATGAGATCATGCTGGCGGCCGATGCTCTGATCGCCGACGGCGCAGACGCAGTTTTCACTCCCAGCGACAACACCGTAATGAAAGCACAGTTGTCCATTTATGAGAAATTCACCGCCGCCGGTGTTCCGCAGTACACCGGAGCCGATTCCTTTGCGCTCAACGGTGCCTTCCTCGGATACGGAGTCGATTATGCCAACCTCGGGCGCGAGACCGCGGATATGATCTGCGATATTCTTATCAACGGCAAGGATCCCGCATCTGTTCCCGTAAAGACTTTTGACAACGGCACAGCCACTGTCAATACCGAGACCTGTGCGGCACTCGGATTTGATTATGCGAAGATCTCGGAATTGTTTGCTCCGTTCTGCACCAAGGTCGAGAGTATCAGGACTGCGGACAGTTTTGATGATCTGAAATAAAACGAAAACTTCCGGAATAATACGAAAGCCGGAATAATCCGAAAAAACCGGAGGAAAACCTCAATGTCTGTCGCTTTTTCCCTGATACAGACCGCTCTTGAGCTCGGTCTTATCAGTTCTCTTACGGTACTTGCGCTGTTTCTGAGTTACTCAATGCTCGGCGTATGTGATCTTTCAACCGACGGGTGCTTCACCCTCGGTGCCGTGGTCGGTGCGGTGGTCGCGATCTCGGGACACCCGTATCTTGCAATATTCGCCGCTATGGGCGCGGGAATTCTGTCCGGATTCATCACGTCGGTTTTGCAGACCCGAATGGGTGTTGACAGCCTCCTTGCGGGGATCATAGTCAACACGGGACTTTATTCTGTGAATATCGCCATTATGGGAAATGCCTCTTTGCTGAATATGAACAAGACCGAGACTGTTTTCACTAAAATGAAGGCATTACTTGCGGATACTTTCCTTGCCGGTCAGTATAAAATCGTGATTGCCGTTATTGCGGTCTCTCTCGTGGTGGTTTTTCTGTGGCTCTTCCTGCGCACGCGGCTGGGACTTGCCATCCGCGCCACGGGCAACAATCCCTGCATGGTGCGCTCGTCGTCGATAAATCCCGCGTTTACCACAACGGTGGGACTTTGCGTTGCAAGCGCATTTACGGCTCTTTCCGGCTGTCTGCTTGCGCAGTCGCAGAAGTCCGTCAACATTGACATAGGATCGGGGATCGTGACGATCGCCCTCGCGTCTCTGCTTATCGGCAATGTGTTCACCGGCAGAAGCCGCAGGATTCCCCTGCGTGCCGTGGGTGCCGTGCTCGGTGCGTTTCTGTTCCGGCTCGTTTATACCGTTGCCCTGCGTTTCAATATGCCCGCGTTCATGCTGAAACTTGTTTCTTCCGTGATCGTAGTGCTTGCGATATCCGCTCCGTATCTCAAAAAACAGTTTCCCATGTGGAAACGCAGGTTTTTCCATGCCCGCGGCGTGAAAAATGATGGAGAGGTGGATAACTGATATGCTTATACTCGATCATATTTCAAAGACCTTCTCTCCCGGAACTCCAGATGCCCACAAGGGACTTGACGACATTACTCTGCACATAGAGCGCGGAGATTTCGTCACAATAATAGGTGCAAACGGAGCGGGAAAATCATCTCTTTTCAACGCGGTAGCCGGAAGTTTCTTTACCGATTCCGGTTCGATAATTCTGAACGGAAAAGATATTACACTTACCCCCGAATATAAACGTGCGCGCAGGATCGGAAGACTTTTTCAGGATCCTATGCTCGGAAGCGCGCCCGGAATGACGATTGAGGAGAATCTCGCTCTTGCCGCGGGACACGGCGGGTGGTTTTCGCAGATATCGAAGAAGGACAAACAGAATTACAGAGAACGGCTTTCCCTGCTCGGCATGGGACTTGAAGACCGGATGCAGCAGCCTGTCGGACTGCTTTCGGGCGGACAGCGTCAGGCTTTGACTCTGATGATGGCGACGTTCAATCCTCCCGATGTGCTTCTTCTTGACGAACACACGGCGGCACTTGACCCCGCAACTGCGGATAAGGTGCTTGAACTGACGAAAAACATAGTTAAAGACGGCGGTCTGACCTGTATGATGATCACGCACAATATGCAGTCTGCGCTTGATCTGGGCAACAGAACGCTGATGATGGATCACGGAAAGATAATTTATGATGTAAAGGGAGAGGAACGTGCGGGACTTACCGTTGCGGATCTTCTTGATCGTTTCCGTGATGCTTCGGGGAAATCACTTGACAACGACCGTATGCTTCTTTTGTGATCCGGATGCAGCCCCGACGGTGATTTGCCGGATTTTTGCCAAAATAAAAACGGGGATGTAAAAAATCCCCAAATAACAGAGCGGGGTGTAAAAAAACTCGTTATCGAGTTTTTTACACCCCGCCGACATTTGGCTCGGCGGCTGAACACCGCCGTTTTGCCCTGAAAACAGAGTAAAATCCATCCTTGTTTTAAGGCAAAAACGCCAATGTCGCGTCAAAAGCAGTGGCTTCTGACCACTGCTTCAGAGGGGCTGTCTCACTTACGTGATCCAGCCCCGCAAATCCTGCTCGGCAAATGAAATTTGCCGTTTTGGCTCCGAAAACGGATGTTTTATGATTATTTGGCTAGCCAAAACCGCAGGATATTGCTCAAAAACGGCGGCTCCTGACC
>JAKSOD010000061.1 GCA_024405755.1 Clostridia bacterium | reverse complement strand
TCTCAATGAGGCTTCCGGTTTTCGTTCCGGAAGAATTGGCAGGATAAAGATCAAAAGCAAATGTAGGAGATCCGCTTCCGCCGTTTCCGGTAAAGTCTTTACTTACAGTGAACTGAGCGGCAGCAGGATCAAATGCCTTATCTATCAGCTTCTGATTTTGCTCATTCCAGATTTCAGAAGAGCCACTTACTGTTACAACTCCATAAGAAACATCTACAGATAGCGCACCACTGAAAGGCAGATAACCATCAGGAGCTGCCGTTTCATAGAGTTTGTACGTATGTCCCGAGGGAATATTGCTGACACTTACTGTTCCGTTCGCACCGGATGAGAATGTGATATCTCCGAAGGTCGCTCCGTGACAGTAGGGACAGTTGGAGTCATGTACAAGTTTGAACTGTGCGCCGGAGAGGTTTGTTCCATTTTGGGAAGTTTTCGTAAACGACAGTTGCCCGAGTTTACCGGATATTTCGGGAATATCCGCTTCCTTCTCTCCGCTTTCGGTGTGACCGTCGGGGAACATCAGTGTGTACGTTGCCGTAGTCGTATCGTTTGCGGGATACAACTGACCGTCAACAAATCCGGTCGCTTCCGTTTTGATACGGACGTTGTAATACAGTCGGTAATGACCGTCCGGATCAGCAACTGCATCCTGCGGGTTCCATGTGATCGTCCTTGTTTGAGGGTTATACGTCGCCACACTATTATTTACCTGAGTTCCGTTGCTGTCGGTAAACGTGAGGAAGTCAACGTGATCGCTCATCGGGTCGGTAACAGAAAGACTATCCAATGTAGGTGTCAGTGCATAAAGAATCGAGTTGTAATAAGCGGTTAGTTCGTTACCGGATGTTGCGTAAAGACTGTAATCGGAGAAACTCTTCAGGTGATCATGTGCTGCAATTCCGATTCCGGCAATGTATCTCCAGTTTTCAAAATCGGTTTTAGCTCCCCAGTCCAGGTTGTTGCCGAGCATTACGGTATACAGATGAGAATTCAGTCCGTTGTCGTCCGTAATCAGTTCAGCATAATAAGGAGCACCGATATAATATCCGGCATCAACATGATCATTAGTGGGATCTACGTATTCATAATGATTGTAGCTGCTCCATTTGTTAAGCCAGGAGTTAATATAGGATTGGGTTGTCGCGGCGGCAGGCAAATTGGAAAGGTCCGATACGCTCTGTGCGCCGTCTGTCAGCAGAAGAACATAGGTGTTCTCGGAAGTTACGCCGGAGGGCAAATTATTCGAAAGAATCTCGTATGCACTTCTCATACCGGCGGAAACGTTCGTGCCGCTGTACTGAGGGAGGTTCGCCAATGCCGTTTGTGCGGCAGCCACGCCGCCGTTCGCCGTGACATCGATCCAGTTGCCGTTATTATAATCAGGGTATGCTTGCCCGGCAAAAGGAACCAGACGTATGTAAACCTTGCCGTTCTGGTTCGGCAGATTTCCGAGTTTACTGATGAATTCTCGTGCCGCAGCTTCCGAAACTCCTTTTCGCTCAACGAAATGGTCACAGGCATACACGGTGGTAGTAGTTCCGTTCCAGTTTGTCACCTCACACGACTGACCGGAATAGTTGTGTCGGTCGCTCGGGACGCCGCAGTTGGCGCACTGAACACGCATGGAAGACGTCGTATCCATGAGCATCAGGATGGCAATGTCTTTCTTTTCCGGGGGAACAATGTCAAGGCAAATGGTATGTACGTTTTCAGTTCCCGTCTGCGAACCCTGAATGCCCGTTGCGTCGGTTGTTATTTCAGATTTTTTGAAATCGATATCGCCGGTCCAGACCCCTTCCGGAATATCCGGCTCTTCGGGTTCTACGGGCACTACGCGGCCATACGTACCAAGCGCAAGTTCGCATCCAGCGTCCGTAAAGTCTTTTCTGTAGGTGCCTTTTACAACGCCGTCTGAATCGGCGATTCCGGCAAGATAGTCTTCAGGCAGATTATGGGCATCGTCGATCGTGTGCCAACGTCCTTCGGCAGTATCAAATTCAATACCTTCGGGAACATTGGTATAAAGTGTATTGTCCCTTGAATAAACACTTACGTATTCATTCGGCGAAACGTAAACGGATCCTCCGGCCAGGTGATAACCCGTTTCCTGGAACAGACGCGCGTCGTCGATTCGATTTCCGTTTGCGTCTTCAAGCCACAGTTCCCAATCAATGTCAGTTTCCGGTTCATACATATCCGCTTCCGTCCACCATTCGTAATAGGTCGGCGTATTACGGAACTGACCAAGTGAAATGTATCCCCATTCGGTCGAATACGTCTTGGCACCCCAGTAAAGCTGTGTGTTCGCGGGGGGATTGTTGAATTTCACCTTCATACAGACGTTGTAGGTGTGACCATCAACGACAAAAGCGTTATAGAACTCGATTTTGTCGTTCGTTCCGTTGGCGAAAGGCGTCTGCGGAGTGACAACCGTATTAGTGTGATACAAACAAGCGTCCCCAGCCGCCTTAACCGTTCTGTATGTGAAATCCTCCAGGTCGCTGAGTCTGCCGTCCCCACCGACGATCTGATAATCGTCATCTTCCGGCTCAGGCGCTTCAAACTGTTCAAGGCGGTAGAATACGAGCTGTGCGTATTGCGAATTTGAAGTGCTTGAACGGAAAGAAATTCCACGATCGGTCGCGGGATCGAAAGTCAAATAATGCTTCGTTCCTCCGATTGTTTGCGTAATCGTTCCGTCGGCATTGATTACTGCGCCTCCGGATTGGAAGAACGTTTGATCCCAGTTATCCGCGTTGAAATTGAGATCGAGAATCTTTCCGTTGCAGTTCTTGAGTCCCATGCTGCTCGTAACGGTCAAAGCAGATTCTGAGCAGTAGTCCTGCAAATTCGCATCATAGGGATAATAGGTCTTGCCGTTGTACTCAATGGATTCAAGTACTCCGCCATAGTATTCTGTATAGGCGGATGGAATCGGGCCCGGATCAGGCCAAGCACAATCCTCCCCGGGATACAGAATGAAGCTTTCGTCATTACTCAGGACCAGCACCGTATCTCCCGGCTGAAGCTCGCTTGCAGGCGTCTTGACCAAATACCAGTCGCCGTCATTCAGGGGAACCTCCACGCCGTTTGCGTAGATGCTGAAATGGTTTGCCGTAAAGGTCACCGAATTGCCGTTGAATCTGGCGTCTTCGACTTCCTCCAATGTGCCGTCGGGTCTGACGTACCAAACTTTATTGTAACCCGATTTTGAAGGCATGGTGATCTGTGCGGAGCCTACAAAATCCTGAACCTTGATATCATAAGCCAGATAGTCGGTAATTCCGGCATCTGCCATTGCCTGAAGGTTCGTCTTCTTTTCAACACTGTAAGAAGAACCGAACGCCCTTACGGTCACGTTTGTATTTGAATCCGTTGATTCAATATACGAAATCGTCTGAGTGCTGTTTCCAGGGGATCTTACGAGCTGAGGACTTGCATAGGTCTTAGTATTGGGCGCCAGCGGATCGGCAATACCTCTGTCTCCCTGAGACGCCGCGCCGGCGGCTTTCAGGATATGCTGACCGTTCTCGTCCCAACGGCGTATGATAACGTCGCTGCCGTTTATCTCAAACGTTGTCATAGTGAGGGTATAATCCGTATTGCGATTGATGGTTCCGGATTGCTGTCCCCAAGTATCCCAGAAGTAACCTACAAAACCGTAGTTCATGTAGGTGAAATTCAAAGTTTTCTCAAGCGTGTTCGTCCTGCTCCCGGAATTGGCAATGGTGATTTTGTCGCCGCGTGTCAGGAACTGAGAGGAGCCGCCAAGATAGTCGTCATCTCCGTGGGCGTGATCGTGTCCGTACAGGAAGATGATGTTTAAGTCATTTCCATAGCTTTCAATAGCATCATACAGAAGCTGCGCGTAAACGGCGTCACCGTCGGTAATCACGCGGGTGCTGTAATGAAGCGGAACATGAGACAGGATGAATACAGGTTTATTGGAATTTGCCTGTTTAAGCCCGTTCAGCCAGGAACGAAGACCGTCCGCCGTCTGCTGACAGAGGCTCTGAGTTGCCGTGTCACCGGAAGGAAAGCTCTGCTCGTTTATAACGTATACAGAATACACGCCTTTATCGTAACCGCCGGTCTGTGTCAGACCATCGCAGAAAACGTCATGATTTCCTTGGATAAGAGTGATCTTTTCATCATCAAGAGTCGGAATGAAACGCTTGATTGCGTCATAGAAAATCCCGACATTCTGCTGTGTTCTGCTGAGTGCCGAGGCTGCCGTATAGGTTTTATCGACACCGTTTTCATTGTACTGACGGCCTTCCCGGGTTACGTCAAAATTGTAATCTCCTCCGCAGAAGAATCCGTCGATCGTGGGATAAACTTTTTGGACCTGCGTAATGATATTTTTGAGAAGTTTATTCTGGTCTGAATAATTTCCATTATTGAATAAATAGGAGTTGGAAGGATCCTGAACGTCCGAGCAGGCAAGGATTACAGCCTTATCATCCGGACCATAAGCATCCGGACCTACCGTATAAAGGATGTATGTAGAGAAAACGTCCGTCTCAAAGGCAATGTCTCCGTTATCGCTTAATTCAGCTTTGATGTTCGAAACCTTACCGGTTTCACCATCAATTTGTGCCACTGCCAATGAATCACTGCTGCCTACTGTAATACCAGGATTTTTAAGTACAACATTGACATTACGATCCGGCTGCCATTCATCTTCACCAACCATGATCTTTATATCGTATGCGACATAATCCTTCATTATTGAAGAAGACTCATTACCGATAAGAGATGTGAATTCTTCTGTCATATCCACTGTCTTTATCGTCGCTTCAGCATTTGTCGGCAGATGGCCTTTGATTGCCACTGCTGCACCGTCAGATGCAACCCCCGATTCACTGACCATAAGCTCATCGCTTATCGGCGTTTTTCCTCGTGTGATGGCGGGAATTATGAAAACAAATGCAGATATTAATACCGCAATTACCACAAGTACCGCGGCGATACTGCACCATATGTGTTTTCTTCCGGTTTTTTCATTCGTGTTTTCAGTACTCATTTCTATCCTCCGTTACACGATTGTAAATTATTTCCAAGTAATTATTGACCCGAATTTGATCATGATCTTTCCGACCACATTATCTATATTAATACACCAGACAGACGTATTACGGCTGTCGATGTAAATTTCTTTTTTTTTCCAAATACAAAGCAACACCTGATATGGAAAGGCAATATTTGTTTCTCCGAACGCCTTGCTTCCTTCAGCAAGACACGGCTCATTAAGCGTTTTTCCCTTGTATACGTTTCCGTCTTCATCAAGATCTCTCCGCCGTCCCTCATTGGCGCTCACATGTTTTACCAGCATCATGCTTCCGAAATACACGCCGACCAAATCCCCGGGCGGGAAGACTGATCCTTTGACGGATACCACGATTTCTCCTTCGTTCAGCGTCGGATTCGGCGAGTTTCCGCAGATGCGCAGCACCGGCATAAACAGCACGGTCACGAGCACGGAACACGCCGCTGCGACGATAAGCGTATAGATAGTGCTTCTCAACAACTTCAGGAATCGTTCATTATGATTGACTCTTTTCCGTCCATACTCAAGTGTCTCAACATTTAGCGATGATCCTGGAGAAGATTTATCATTTTTCTTGATTTGCTTCATTAAATAATCCTCCTGATTATCGGGTTTCAGCAAAGCAATCGCAAATATTCTCTCATCTTTTTGCATAGAACTGTCAATCATAGTTATTTTATCACATACTTTTTATTTTTTCAAGTGTTTTTTTCAAAAAAAATGCAGTTTTAAGTAGATTTTTATATAAAATGAATGATGAGCACAGCAATAATTCCATATTATGGATTTATTAAAAAATTGCCAAATAGCTTTTATTCTCCAATTTCAGAACAACAGACGAATATATTAAGGCACTCAACACTTGAGAAACAACACAAAGACCGGAGCCGAAAATACTCCGGTCCTTATTCAAGGAACTGACTAATCATCTTCATCTTCTTTATGTAAAGCGTGACCGGCTCGCGTTTTTTTCATTGTATACGGAGTTGGTACCCGAACAATGATTTCTGACAAATCGCAGTTCAGCACCTCACAGATAAGATCAAGATGTTCAAGGTTGACACGTTCGGTGAGCTCGTGGTAATACTCATTTATGGTAGACGGTCGTATTCCCGTAGCCCGCGCAAGATCAGCCTGTGACCACCGAAGCTCGCCAAGCTTGGTGGACAATAGAATTCTAATCATAACCACGCTCGCTCCTTTCGTTATATTTTAACAATTTTCAGTGTTATTCACTTGAATTTGTTAGATTATAACGAAATTCGT
>JAKSOD010000060.1 GCA_024405755.1 Clostridia bacterium | reverse complement strand
TTATTTCTTCGTATATTCTTTACCCATATACTGATGTTTATCCGAGTCCCCGCCCTTAGCTACGACATAGAACCACTGAAAACCGGAACGAAGCAGACCGAAGTTGATGTATCTGCGCATCGAAAACCCTACAACCATCTTCATATCGAGATGAATTTTTCCAAGCTTCTTCATCCTGAACGGCAGTTCCCAATCGTCACCGGCATCACAGACGCGGTACATTCCCGCCTCAATGAACTCTTTCTTACGAAACGCCGTATTTGCCCCAAGCGTTGCATAGAAGAACCCTAATTTTCCGCCGGCGTGTACAACTCTGTTATAGAGGAAAACCTCAACCTTGTACTTCGTACCCGGCTCTAACGGATAGATAGGTCCGTAGAATACTACTGCTTCAGGATGATTCTTAAAGTCATTTACAATCGTCTCAAGCCATGTCCGCGGGAAAAAACAGTCCGCATCAGCTGTTACCACCCAGTCATATTTGCTCGCAAGAACACCGTCGTTACGTGCGCCGCCGACTTTTTTACTCGTCTGAATGAACACCTTGTCAGCGTACTTTGCTGCGACCTCGCGGGTATTGTCCTTCGAGTTTCCGTCAACAACGATAATCTCATACTGGTCGCGGGGCAAAGTCTGGTCGCAGAGACTTTTTAAGCACGCCTCAATGCCGTCTCCTTCATTAAATGCCGGAATAACTACTGAAATCATTTACTGCTTCTCCACAAAATTCATAACGCTTCTGATACATCCATCCATATTCAGATACTCAAACTGTGAGAATCTGCCGACAAGGTCAATTCCGAAAGCCTCAATCCACTCGCGGGCGGTCTTAATGTTTTTCAGATAATCAACATCATAGACCACATACGCATACTTAAAGCGGTCAACAGCCGTGTGCACGACATTATCAGCGACAAGTCCCATCTCCTTAAGACCTGATACCGTGTGAGCGATAATCTCATCGTCAGACATCTTCGATATTACATCGCCTTCGTTATAGGTGATTTCTGCAAGAATCGAAGAACATCCTTCAGGCGCTGCCTTTGAAGAGAAGTTCGACGGGAAAGATAACCGGTTAAACGCTCCCCATTTTTCTTCAGGGATGTACATCCATGAAATATCCGGCACGGTTCCTTTGATGCCGACAGAAATACAGGCAATTGAGTTGTAGCGAAGTGCATCCACGGCTGCTTTAATTTCAGCAGGAGCTGAAATCATCAAAAGCAGATTCTGCAGCGGAATCGTAGATATGATGCGGTCTCCTTCGTAAACTTTGCCGCCCGCCGTAACTTTCCATCCGGATGCTGTTTTTTCTATCGCCGTGACCTCAGCGCTGGTGATAACAGAGTCTTTTACCGGCTCTTCAATGGCTCTTACCAATGCTTCAATGCCGCCTTCGATTGGATATGAGAAGACAGACTGATGCGTGTATCCTTCGGTTTCAATGCCCACAGCAGATTTTATAATGTCTTCTACCGGCGGACGCGGAACGCGGCCGTCCATCCAGTGTTTTGACATTTTATCAGTCGGATAGTTCCAGATTTTTTCATTGTAGGGTACGAGATAACACTCGGCAATTCCTTTTCCGAATGTTGCATAAATCCACTCTTTAAAGTTCTGCGGCTCAGCAATCTCACCTTTTTCAGAGGCAATCAGCATCTTGATGTATTCGCTGATGCAGAAGTACAAATCATCTTTCGGAAGCTCTGCAAGTCCGTTTTCAAACGGATACTTGACATAGCGTCCTTTGTAGAAAATCTTGGTATTCCGGTTTCTAAACTCACGGTTTTTGTCAAGAACATCCTGCATAAACGCGAGCACCTCTGTGTCGCGTGAGAATACAATATGCGAACCTCCTGCATCGAAGGTAAATCCATTGCGGATTTCCGAGACACACAGACCGCCGGACTTTGCATTCTTTTCAAAAACGGTAACAGAATCGCCCTTTTCCTGTAACAGGCGGGCAAGAGTAACTCCGGTGAGTCCTCCTCCTAAAATCAGCCATTTGCGGGACATAATTATCTGATAAATGAGTGGATAAGTTCGCCTACGAGCGGGCGTTTCATAATGATTGCGTCATACTGACACATCTCGTGGCAGCAGTAGCAGCGGATACAGTTCGTTAAGTCAAAGGAAGCTTTGCCCTGAGAAATGTGAGCCGCTTTAACCGGGCAGATTCTCACACATTGACCGCAGCCGACGCAGAGCTTTTCATTGATGACCGGAGACGGTGAGTACAGTTTTCCAACCCGCTGAAGTCTCCGGTAGATATTGCGTTTCTGCCACGACTCACGAACTTCCTGACGATACGTAGAAGGCGGCAGGAAATCGCGTATCGGGCAGATTGCATCTCCGGCGACGGTTACCTCATCGACTAAACCGCGGCGAAGAGCAGCGATGGTCGTTGCAATCGATTCCGGAGGCATTGCAACAAGCGTCTGAGCGGAAATATCGAGACCGTAAACGGATTTTGAGGCAAGAATGTAGCCGACATTACGCGGCTTTCCGCCCTGAGGTCCGTTTCCTTCCATTCCGACAATTGCATCCATTACGACTAAATCCGGCTGGACTAACTCGTTTAAATCAACGAGCATCTCGGCAAAGTCGGTAAAGTCAGGGAACCGGGAGTGGAAGACGGGTTTATCAAGTCCGGGTACAACGCCGAAGGTGTTTTTCACCGCGCCTGAGAAGTGTGCAAACATGTGCGTCTTTAATTTACAGACCGAGATGATGACATCAGCATTGTACGCCTGATTGATGATGGTAAAATGCTTCATTGCAACGCCGTCGGGGAAGTTGCATTCCTTAAATCCGACGTCATAATCAAGCGTGATGCCGAGTTCTTTTGCGACTTCTTCGATTCCGCACTTACTGTACACTTTATGAAGCGTACGCGGCGTGTAAAGAATACCCGCACCCGGGCTGTCCGCGATTGTGACAATGCCTCCGGCATCCTGCACGAGTTTTGCAACCGCCCAGACAACAGACGGATGAGTAGTTACCGCTTTGTCCGGCGCCGCGTCGGATAACAGGTTCGGCTTGATGAGTACCTTCTTTCCTTTGACGTTTGGAAGACCGCCGGCTAACCGTACTGCTTTTCTGACGGCTTTGAAGACTTCTTCTTTACTATCGTATGTCGGACACTTTGCCGAACCGGTTACTGCTGCTGTCATGTATTGTCTGGGTATGGATATTTGACCGGAATATTTGTGAATACTTATTTGAAGTTAATCCTATAATAAGGAGAGGGGTATAATGATTTAAACTTACAGCCCTTTAACCTCTTCAAAGGAAGCATCAGGATGTTTTCGCAAGTGCTCTGCATGTTTTTCATCATGGAGCAGATGACAATTTGTACATGCCCACACTCTGCCGTTTCCTGAACTGCTTTCTACCCACTCACCGAGCGACTCATCTTTGCACGGATAAAACGGACAGTAACAGAAATCGCAGACCTGCCCTTCAAAGTGACAGGGATAATACGGGCAGGTATCACGCCGCCACTCAAACCAGCCGGTATTACTGTAGCGTGAATAAATGAAAAACATCGGATACGGGCGGGCAACCGTTCCTTCGTGGAGCTGCAAAGCTTCAGTAACACCTTTCAGGACCGCAGAGTAAATCCGTTTGCCGGGTTCCGTGTACGTTCCTGCATAGATGTGACGGATGTCGCCTTCCGATGCGATAACAACCGCATCTGATGTAGTGCCGGTAAAATCCCGCCCCATCAGACGAAGAGCGTGAGCCTTCGCCTCGGTTGCAGTAATAATTGCATCGAGAAGCGCTGCATCGGAAAATCCTTCGGCGCTTGTAATGATGATATTTATCGTATGGGGTTTTGCCGGGTCAGGATTCGGATTTGAAACACCGGCTGTTACAAAAACCGTGATATAGTCGAACTGCAGAACACAGAGATGCTTCATCGAAACCGCGGTTAAAAGTCCGAACGCATCCTTGCCGTATCCTTTTTTCTCCAGAAGTTCATTGACGTAATTGAGCGGCTCATCATGGGAAAAATCAATCGGAACGGTATGATTCAGAATAGTTGAAACATCTGCAATCCCGCCGTTAATTCCCGAACTTGCCGCGTGAAATCTGCCTCGTATGAAAAGAGTATTATTTGTATAATGGTATCGCATATTCTTCCTTATGTATATGTTTTCCGTTCTAAATAATTCTATACCTGCTCATCTTCGCGAAGGTGAGATAACAGCCCCGGTAAATCAGATGCAGCATACGCGCCGCGGCGCAGAAGTTCAGCGCGGATTTCTTCTGCAATTCCTTTCGTGTAGTCGTCAAATTCGCCAAGAAGACAGACCGGTTTGTCTGTTTCAAGCAAAACAGATATGTTTGCAATATTTCCGCTTCCAACGGGCATTCCTGATACAACAACTACATCTGATTCTGCTATTCTGCTTTTGAGTTTTTCAGCAGAATCACTGCTCACAGCAGAAAACGGCGGTTCGATAATTGTATCGATTCCAAGCGTTTGAGCCGCAGCTGCATCTGAATCATTCGCGGACAAAACCCCTGCTGTGATGGCAAAACCGCGAATGGCAAGAGCGTAGATAAGTTCAGTTCCGGTACCTCCGCCTGATATAACGTGAATCTTTTTCGAACCCGGATGAGAGAATACGCCGTACTCTGGTACGAGATACGGTTTTCCCGTAACCGGATGAGGGGACACAAGCATCTTTACGGCGAACGTATCATAAATCCGTTTCGGCGTGAGTACTTCAGAAGGCGTTCCTCTCGCGATGATTTTTCCTTTATCCATCAGAACCAGCGTATCACAGAAACTTGATGCAAGATTTAAATCGTGTAAGACGCAGACGATTGTAATCTTCGGCGTAAGACTTTTTAACAGCTGCAGGATTTCTATCTGGTGCGAAATATCCAGATGGTTTGTCGGTTCATCGAGCAGAAGAATCTCCGGCTGCTGTGCTAATGTTTTTGCGATTAAAACACGCTGCCGTTCGCCTCCGGATAATTCTGTTATCAGCCGGTCTTTGAGATGGAGGACATGCGTATATGACATCGCTTCATCGGCGATTCTGAAATCTTCTGAAGACACCGGACGAAGACGGCCTAAATACGGATGCCGCCCCATCATAACAACGTCTTTGACTGAGAACTCAAAGGCGGCTTCATTCATCTGATTTACACATCCCACAATCCGTGCGAAATCTTTTGCATTGTAGGATTCAATCTCGCGCCCGTCCACGTACACAACGCCTTTCGACGGCTTTAAAATCCGCGTCATTGACCGAAGGAGCGTTGTTTTTCCACAGCCGTTTACGCCGATAATTCCTAAGAAACTGCCTTTTTCAATATCGAGCGTTAAATCATCGATAATCAGATTCTCAGCATATCCGGATGTGATGTGTTCTGCAGAAATGCTTTTCATATGCGTGTCCTCCTGCGAAGAAGATAAATAAAGAACGGCGCACCAAGTAAGGCAGTGATAATTCCTACCGGAATTTCTGTCGGAAGAGTTCTGGATAAGGTGTCGGCTAATACAAGCAGAATGGCGCCTGCAAGCATTGATGCCGGAAGCAGGATTCTGTGGTCGGGTCCTGTTAAAAGGCGGATGATATGCGGAATTATCAGTCCGACAAATCCGATACAGCCCGCGATAGAAACGGCGATTGCCGTTATCAGCGCAGATAAGAGGAGAAGGATGCGTTTGGTTTTTTCGGTGTTTATTCCTAAATGCACCGCTTCTTCTTCGCCTAAGGATAAGACGTTCATGTCTCTTGAGAAGATGAAAAGAATTACCGCTGCGACAACAATGATTATGCCGAGAAGTACATCATCCCAGTACACGTTCCAGAGTCCGCCCATCGTAAAAAACATAATCTGTTTCAGACTGTTTCCGGAAAGATAGATGAGGAAAGACAAGAGGGCTGAGAAAAGCAGGGATACGGCAATTCCGGTTAAGAGAAGTGTTTCTACGGCAACACGTCCGTTGCGTTTCGATGCAAAATAGACGATGATTGTTGAGCCGAGCGATCCGATGAAGGCAAAAACCGGCTGCAGAAATCCGCCCAGTGCGACGATGGAAAATGCCGCGCCTAATGAGCCGCCCGAACTTGTTCCTAACAGATACGGGTCAGCCATCGGGTTTCTGAAAAGACCCTGCATCGCGCATCCGGCAGCAGCGAGTCCGGCACCGACCACTAATGCCCCAAGGATTCTTGGAAGACGCACGTCAAAGATGAGTTTTTGAATCATCTCAGGCGAGTAGGTGAATAACTCGAATCCGGAGATTCCTATGCAAAGGGATAGACCGCTGCATACGATGAGCAGGACGATAAGTATGGGTATGAGTATGAGCGGACGCTTTAACATA
>JAKSOD010000006.1 GCA_024405755.1 Clostridia bacterium | reverse complement strand
ACGGCGGCTCCTGACCGCCGTTTTTGACGGGCTGTCTTAATGCGACAGCCCGTTGAGCATTATACGGTGTTTTTGACGAAAAAAATGAGCCAAAAACCTCCTTTTTTGAATAAGCACGGCGAATTATATCCGCCGAACCGGATTTGCCGGGGGTGAATCACATCAGTGAGACACCCCCATTATGTTTTCTGTGGTCAATTACACCTTTCTGCTTTCCTTTATCGTCTCAATTGCCGCAAGTACTTTCGGTTCGAGTGCATTCACGATAAAGTAAGATGCGATCGCAAATCCCGTGCCGAGGACTGCTCCGACTGCAACGTCGGTAAAATAATGAACATAAAGATACAGGCGCGAGAATGCCACGAAAACAGCAAGTATAATTGCCGGTGTTCCGATTTTTTTATTGCAAATAAACAGTCCCACAGACGCCTCAAAACATGAAAGGCTGTGTCCCGACGGGAACGAATAGTCCACCGGTGCCTTTATGAGAAGCATATCCTTTGTTATTCTGATAAGGTCGGCGTATTCCGCATTTTCATAAGGTCTGACACGCGCAATCAACGGTTTAAGTGTCACGTTACCGACTATCAATCCGAAAAACAGAGCAAGTCCCATTACAAACCCTGCTTTCCGCGTCTTGCGGAAACAGAGAAACAATGCCGAAAGACCGATCCATAAGACTCCTCCGTCTCCGAAATGTGTTACAAAACTCATAAAACCGTCTGTAAATGCGCTTTGGAGGTTTTCCTGTATCCAGTTAAGCACGGAATAGTCAAAAGTATATATTGCGTCCATTCTTTCTCCTTTTCTTTTACTGTTCCCTCACAGGATTTGATATCTCGTATATGAGCGGATTTTTCCCGGCACCATTCACACTGACGATCTTGTCGTAGGTCTCCGTGATCCGATCTATTTTATATCCATCGGGAGTATAAGTCTTTCCCTCCATCACAGTGTTCATTGTAATCCGGCACCTGAATGTCTTATGTGCCTCATCAATCCACTCAAACCCGTCTACGCTGACGTTTTCAAAATCTATTTTTGTGGGGAACCAACTTGCGTAATCGTAATACGAACTTATCTGACTGTAAATGGGAGTTCCGGATTTGAAGTATTTCAGCACCGATGAGCGCATAGCGGCTCTCTCCGCCGGGGCGGTATGTGAGTATATACAGAATTTTTGATTTGCTTCTGTTACAAAATCGCCGTATATTGCCTTGATCCCGTCGGAGATCTTTTGTTTCTCCTCTTTTTCCTTACGGATCCGTTCCTCTTCTTCAAGACGGAGGCGTTCTTCTTCTGCGGCTCGGCGGGCATCCTCTTCCTCGCGTTCCTTGCGTTTTCTTTCTATTTCCCTGTTATACTCGTCGGCAAGTGACAGCCGATAACCGTATTCTGCGTTATATGCTTCATTTTCATCGTCGTAGTCAGTCTGATACTCTTCCCCATCAATTCCGGGAGCACGTACTTTGACCTCCGGACAGAGAAAAAGTCCCTCGACGTAATAGTTCACCATTACGCGTGCGTCAGCGTCATCTTCCGGAAAATATTCCGCGTTTTCGACAACGACCTCGTCTCCGACACGCTCGTTCTCTCCGAGTTCAACTCCGTTCACCGTCACAACAGATTTCTTCGGAGCATATATGCTGACTCCGCGGGTCGGTTCAAGAGTCACGCTGACTTTATCCGGTATCCAGCCGAACAGACCGAGCAGTTTTGTCGGCTCGCCGCCGTGTACAAGAGAAAAAGTTCCGATCTGTGTTTCGCCTACGGTCACAACATATACTTTTTCATTATCGTCGGAAGATATCGCTTCAAGATATCTGACATCTCCCGATGACATTATCTGCGCGACCCTTTCAAAGACCGCATTCTCATCCTCATATCCGGAAATCTCCGGCATTTTTGCTCCGTCAAGGGCGCGCGAAATCATTTCCGCATCTGCCGGCATCCCTCTGTCATCATCGTCGAAAGCAAAATGTTCGCGGAATACCTGTTCGGCACAGTATTTCGGCTGCACACTCTCGTATTCACGCAGAACAGCAGTCAGAAGGATCAGCACTCCGGTCCATATCACCGCCGTAACGCCGACGATTACCGCCCACGTTATCCAGAACTTCCGTCCGTTACGCCGTTCTTTTTTTGAGCTTGGAGTTCTTTTTTTGTTTGGTTTCTTGATCTTTGGCATATCAGTTGCCCTCCGCAGACGAAGGTGCGACACAGAAATATGTAGGTATGCGCCGCGGGATAGTAAATGCCACGTAATTATTTACAAGTCCCATTTTCTGATATTCTCCGAGGGATTCCTTATCGTAACCGTATAAATCGAAATAATCTCTGTAATATAACATGGAAGACGATCCTCCGTCAAGCATTCCGGCGTTCACGGCTCCGTATTCGTACATTATCTGAGTCACATCGTTATACGTTGCACCGATACTCGTGCTTGATCTGCCGTCTGTGACGAGGAAAATCACGGCCCCGTCTGCCCTCTGACCTATTGCGGTACGCTGTGACACCCCGGAGGATTTATACGTTGACACTCTCACGTTTCCTTTATCATCCTCATATATCAGACGGCTTGAATATGATCCCGTTGTAAGTCTGAAACATACTGCATCACGCACTCCGATTTTTTCGGCTTTGGTTCGGCTGATATTTTCCGCTACGCGGAGTTTGTTATTATTGTCAAAATAAATCAGGCTCTTCCAGTACGTTCCGTCATCCCACACACATTTCCCATGCGAGAAAGTCAGTCCGTTCGGCGTTCCGCCGTTGCCCTGACCGCCAGGATCGTTGAATTCACCCGCGTTGATCAGTGCGACACAGCCCTCTTTTTCAGCCATCTCGTAGAATCGCTTGCCTGCCTCACCGGCATATTTTCCGGAAGTACCAACGTAAATCCTTGATGGATCCTTGATTATCAGCATATAACATTTGAAATTCGAACGTTCGAGGGTAATGAACTGGATACCGTCAATGGCGGTCTTCCATTCATCGTAAACCACCACTGATGACTCCCCTTGTTCGTCGGTGATAACTGCGGTGCCGTCGTCGTTGACCAGAACTTCGATCTCATATTTTTTACCGTCGCTGTCGGTTACGATCTTCTTTATCGTCCGGTGGGACAGTTCGTTCTCACTTATGATCTGAACCTGTTCTTCGGCACTTCCGCTCATTATTGCGTCCACCTGAGCGGGCGTCAGTACAAGATACGGCACCCATTTTGTGGCACTTGCCTGCATTGCCGTGACTACGAGCATATCCCTCATTGACTCACTTGGTCCGTGTGCAACGGCAAAGGCGGCACTCCATACCAGAAGGAGTATCAGAAGAATCGAAAACAGCACCGACAATCCTATTCTTCCGAGGATTTTTCCGACTTTTTTCTGCTTTCCAGACTTCTTTTCTTTTGCGGAAGTCTCTTTTGCATATTTCATTATTTCTGCACCTTCCGCAGGTAATTCCAATATATGTCTGTTCTTTTTTGTCATTTTTTCCTCTCTCATATCGTCTGCTGTAAATTGTTATTTTGCGTCGTTATCACGGTCAATTACGCTTTTTTTCGATTTTCCAGCGGCAAATACCCATTCGCGCTGTATTCTGAAATTAACAAAGTAAAGCACGGTGTCAACCACGATTTTAATAAGTGTCACAAGCCACGGCGCACCTACGGAAAACAATGCTTTGAGTCCTGCCACACAACCTGCTGACACAAGCATCACGGGAATCGCAAGAGCATAATAGCGCAAGAATGTTTTCCCTGCCGACGCTCCCGAACGGAAGACCATTTTTCTGTTAATAATGAAATTCACACCGGAAGACAGCGCACGCGCTATCACGGTACAGACAAGGACTTCGGCGGCGGGAAGATGCGGTGCCAAAAAACGCGACAGCAGGTAAAAGGATCCCGCGTCGATCAGAAATGCCGCAACGGAACTGAAAATATATTTCAGTATCAGCGAATAGATCCTCAATGAATCCCTCACCACTCTGAAATGGGATGTCTGATTTTCTTCGATATACACGGTCTCAATCGGATGCTCGCAGTATTCTATCCCGAGACCATTCATGGCAAGCAGCATATTCGTTTCATATTCGTACCTGTCACCGTCAACCCTGCAAAGATCGGAAAGAAATCCCGCCGGTATCGCACGCAGTCCGGTTTGCGTGTCAGATATTTTCAGACCGCAGAAAATACGGAACACAGCCGAAGTCGTCCGGTTGCCCGCCTTGCTCCTCGGAGGTACGTTCGGCAGAGAAAAATCTCTGACCCCGAGTACCATGGTGCCGTTGCCCTCTCTCAGCATCCTGCCTCCGCAGGCGATGATATCCTCCACTCTGTGCTGGGCATCTCCGTCGGCAGTAATAACTCCCGCCCGGTCGGGACGGTTTTCAAGAAACCACCTGAATGCGGTTTTCAGCGCAGCCCCTTTTCCGCGGTTTTGGGGGTGTACCAGCAGGGTGACAGCCGGATGTTCGGCAGGATCCGGAAAAAAGTGCTTTCTTTCCACGTCCGAGCCGTCGTCAACAATTATTATATCGTCAAATCCCGCATCTTCAAGTCCGCTCACTATACTGTGAAGTTTTTCATCAGGCTGGTATGACGGTATCACCACCGTAACTTTTTTTAAGGTTTCGTAAGCGGGAACGCATAACCCTTTCACTTCGACTGGCGTAAATGAATTTTTATTTTTCATATTATAACACCCGATCTGTCCCGCAGCAATGACGATGCAATGCAGATTCTTTCTTTTCCATGCTGAATGAGCTGCGCAAACATATAATTATACAAAGTAAGTATATCATAATATATCTGTTTATTCAAGCATAAAGAAAATTATTTTTCATTTTTCTGTTCGGAGCAAAATATGTTTTTTCTTATTTCCGTGACAACCACTTGATTTTAACAAGAAAATACTGTATAATTTTTTCAAGAAAGAGTTGCAGGAGGTGCTGTATGGGAAAAATCAGAATCATTTCGGATTCCGTGTTCGAAATCTGTGCCGCTGACGGTACTCCCGCCTCTGCTGCTCTGCGTTCCGCCGGAATCGCCGCTGGCTCTTGCGGTGGAATGGGGATTTGCCAAAAATGTCTTGTCCGTCTCATTGAGGGTTCGATCGATGCTCCTGCAGCCGATCCGGAAGGTTTCTTCCCTCTTTGCCGTGCCGTGATACGGGGTGACGCCGTTTTATGCGCTGCAAAAAACACTCTGTTTTCACAAATCGTAATCTGCGATGATAAAAAGCACGGGATAATTCCAAATTCTTCATGTCCGGGGGTCGCAGTTGATGTCGGAACGACCACCATTGAAGCGGAATTATTTGATCTGAATACCGGACACTCTCTCGGTCTTATGAGAATGCGTAACCCTCTGTCACCTATGGGTTGTGACGTAATGGCTCTTATAAGCTCCGCAGCGTCGTCCCTCTCATCAATGACCGAAATTCTGCGCAGCGGAATAAACACACTTATATGCCGTCTCTGCGGCAATGTTCGTCCGTGTCGGACCGTACTTGCAGGAAATACAGTAATAACTCACATACTCCGTGGTGCGGATCCGACTCCTCTCGGTTTTTTTCCGTACACACCGTCGGTTACCGGATCTTTTTCCGGAAACGGTGATGAGATCGGTATTTTTTCCGAAAAAGTGCTCGTTCTCCCCTGCATCTCCGCCTTTATCGGGGGAGATATTACAGCCGGAATAATCGCCGAAGAACTTGATAAAACCGCCGAGAACAGTTTTGACAATAACAAATCCGTAATGCTGTGCGATCTCGGCACAAACGGTGAGCTGGTGCTTGCCTCGTGCGGAAAACTGCGTGCCGCTTCCGCTGCCGCCGGTCCCGCCTTTGAAGGCGGAGGAATATCCTGCGGGACTGTTCGACTCGACGGCAGCTGCGTTATCGAACACGTCGGTATCGGCATTGAAAACGGAAAAACCGTTATCGTCACGTCACCTAAAGCAGAACATTACTCGGGCATTTGCGGCAGTGCAGTAGTTGACACTGTTGCCGTGATGCGCCGCCTCGGAATCATTGACCGCGACGGTACTTTTGCCGACAAATCACTTTCTGACCGTCTCCCCGAAGATATCCGCGGCAGGATTCGCGGTGACCGTTTCTATCTGACCGAAAATGTATTCTTTTCGCAGAAGGATGTCAGATCATTTCAACTCGCACACAGCGCGGTAAAATGTGCCGCCTATGCCCTCACGGGAAACAGTCAACCGGACGAAATTCTCATTTCAGGAAATTTCGGCTCTGCCGCCTCTGCGGAGTCGCTGTGCTGCCTCGGCACCCTTCCGCTCCGGAGCACCGACTGCAAAATACGCTCCTGCGGTAATACATCCCTTCGCGGTGCGGGAATGATCCTTCTTGATCCTTCCCTGCTTCTCCGCGCCGAAAAGATCGTCGCCAAGACCGAAACGGAAGAACTCAACAGTCAGGCAGAATTCGGAAACGATTTTATTAAAAATCTGAGTCTCTGATCATTTCTGCGTCGTAACAAAAAGGAACATATAACCTAATAACCTTAAAATGTCCGTGACAATCCCGTTGTCGTAGTGATAATATGCTGAATTATGGGAATCATTACGGACGGTGTTCCAATGCTCACCGTATAAGACAAAACTACCCGCCGAAAAGAGAATCGTTTCCTCTTCGGCGGGTTGTTTTATATCTCAACGAACTTAAATTTGTCAGTCCTTAATGATTTTCTGATCAATAAATCGGGAATTCGGCACAGAGTGCGGCAACTCCTGCTGCTATCTCTTCCTTTTTTGCTTCAAAGTTGAAGACGCTGTCCGCGAGCCATCCTGCGATAAGATCCATATGCTTTTCCTTCATTCCGCGGGTGGTGACGGCGGGAGTGCCGACGCGGAGTCCGGATGTAATGGTGGGTTTGAGCGGGTCGTTCGGGATCGCGTTCTTATTAGCCGTGATGTGAACGGCGTCAAGATTGACCTCGAGTTCACGTCCGGTAACGGGTGTTCCTCGCAGGTCAAGCAGCATAAGGTGGTTGTCGGTGCCGCCGGATACGAGTTTCACGCCGCGTTTGAGAAGTCCGTCAGCAAGTGCCGCGGAGTTCTTCACGATCTGCTTCTGATAATCTGTAAACTCGGGACGCAGTGCCTCACCCAGTGCAACTGCTTTACCCGCTATAATGTGCATAAGAGGTCCGCCCTGAGTTCCCGGGAAGATCGCCTTATCAATCTGCTTGGCATACTGTTCACGGCAAAGAATCATTCCTCCGCGAGGACCACGCAGCGTCTTATGGGTGGTGGTGGTGACCACGTCGGCATACGGAACGGGAGAAGGATGGATTCCGGCAGCAACAAGTCCGGCAATGTGTGCCATATCTACCATAAGGTATGCACCGACTTCATCTGCGATCTTGCGGAATTCGGCAAAATCAATGATTCTCGGATATGCACTTGCACCGGCAATTATCATCTTCGGCTTGCACTCATGGGCAAGACGGCGGACTTCGTCGTAGTCAATAAGTCCGGTCTCGGCATCAACGCCGTAGGAAACGATGTTGAAATACTTTCCGGAAATATTCATTTTCATTCCGTGGGACAGATGTCCCCCGGCGGCAAGACTCATGGAAAGGACTGTATCTCCCGCTTCAAGAAGAGCAAAGAAAACGGCAAGGTTGGCATTTGCTCCGCTGTGAGGCTGAACATTGGCATGCTCGGCTCCGAACAGGCGGCAGGCGCGTTCACGCGCAATGTTCTCGACTTCATCAACAAATTCACAGCCGCCGTAATATCTGTGTGCTGGATACCCCTCGGCGTATTTATTTGTAAGTATTCCGCCGGCGGCAAGAAGCACGCCCTCGGATACTATGTTCTCAGATGCGATAAGTTCAATATTTCCTCTTTGGCGGGCAAGTTCACGTGAACAGGAAGCACCAACCTCAGGGTCAAACTCTGAAATTCTCTCAAAAAACATTTTTACCACCTTTTCGCGGCAATCTGCCGCGACCTTTGTTTTCTCGTATTTGATATTTCGCCTTTTCCGGTGTACCTTCTGCGTTCACCGAGCAAAAATATCAATCGTTATTGTATCACATCATTACGATTGTGTCAATACATTTTTATTCATTATATTCTTGTTTTTAATTGATTTTTGCAGATTATCGTTAAGTTTATGAATTTTGCACCTGATATTTTTTCATTTTACCGATAAATAAAAAATGAGGTGGTTTCAAAAGATCGTTTCGGATCTTTCAAAACCACCGGATTTTTTCAGTCTGACTGATATGTCAGTGTAGCTTTTTATTTTATCTTCTTTCCGATTTTTCTCGGTTTTCTTAATAAAACGTCAAACAGGCAAGGTGATGTCTCACTAACGTGATCCCCCGTTATCAGTCAAGAGCATTAATACTATCAGTGAGTTTCCTGATTCCTGCATCCATTGCATTTTTACATCCTGCAATACGGGTGGAGTATCCCGAGGGATTGGAGATAGCAACATTTCGGAATGAATTGGTTGTAAAGTTGTTGAACGGACCGGGAATCAGCCTGCCGAGATCGAAACTTATATTTCCGCGTATAATGTCATACATTCTGGCAGCATCAGAACCGCCGCCGTATTTGAACTTCATGGCTGATTCGAATACTTCGGGAGTTACAAGTCGGTAACTTTCTGATCCGAGAGCTTCGAGTACGGCGGAAGCAGCATCAACATTATGAGTACTTGCGGCAATGGCATATGTAGTGAACGGATGTCCGACGTTAGTCATATAATTTTTCTGTTCTTTGTTGTATTTCGGATTCGGAACAATACCGTATCCAAACTCAATACGGTCACTGGATCCCGCATTGTCCTTGCCGGCAACTATAAAGCAGCGGTCAGTAACGAACAGAGCGCGTTCCTCAAAGAAAATGTTTCTTACGGATGTCTTGTTGAGTTGGTATACTCCCGGACTGTTGATCCAGTTGCCCACGAGTTCACACACATTTGCAGTGCGTTCCCCGACATAATCGGGGTTGATAGTCAGTTCACTCTGACCGTTTTTTATAACGGATACAATGCCTGCGGCAGTCTGAAAAGCATCAATATTCATCTGATAAAGAACTGCACCGTATGTGTCTGCGTCACTCTTGGCATTGTCATTATCAGCATCTATGTAGATGTCCCTGGTCATATCGAACATGACATCCATGGTCCACTCCTGTGAATCCACCATTTGCTCGGGTGTCTTTTCAAATCCGTACTGGGCGTAGAGATCTTTGTTATAAAAAGTTCCGATCATCATCCACAGAAGGTTCGTGGAGATATCTCCGGAGCAGAAATACAGTTTATTGTTGAAAGTGCATTCATTGATCAGCGCGTTCGGCCACCATGGTTTTTCGACATTGAAGTACTTTGTGGACAGAAGATCAACAGTGTACCCCGAAAGAGCTAGTTGAGGCGCCACACGGCTGTATCCGGCATAAATGTCAAATTCACGGTCACCGTTATAATCAGACTGAGCTTTCTTAATAAACTCATCCATGTGGTCGCTGTTGCCGGGACATTCTACGTATTGTAAATCCACACCGAGACGGTCTCTGACTCTCTCATTGCGGGAATAAATCGCACTGTCGATACCGTCGCCGTTATTCTCTTCAACGTAGAACTCTGTCATGGTGTAATCGCTCCACATAAGGAAAGTGATTTCATCATTAAAATTCAGCCCTTCGGGAATTGAATCGAGTTCATAACCGTTCTCGTCAACGCCTTTATTATCCTTAGTATCGGACCCGTCCGATATTGCGGACACCTCAGTCGAACTCATCGCGGAGGTGGAGTCGGAGCCTCCTGTTTTTCCGCAAGCTATGAGCATGGGGAGCAGCATACATAATGCAAGAATAATCGTAATAATCCGTTTTTTCATTATTTCCTTCCTTTCTCACATCCTTTTTCCCGCGGAGTTCTTGCTCCGGCAGGCAACGAGGATGGTGTCCGGACGTACTTGCCGTCGGATTTTGGGCAAATTCCATCAGAACTGTTTTTTTCGCAGGATTGGCATTTGGCAATTTCCTACATAACTTATTATACAATCTTTTTTCACCTTTGTCAACACACTTCTGACTTTCCTTCTCCAAAATTTGTCTCACCCGTTACGAAAAAAAAAGTATCTGTTTTTGTCAAAAACGCCGAAGTCTTTTTGACAAAATGCCCTTGACAGAAAGAAATATGTAGTATATAATATATTTTGTAGAAAAATTTACGCCATAATGGCAGAAGGACGGTACTTAAATGAAAAAGAACTTTTCTCGTATCTCGGCATTTTTAATGGCTCTTTTGCTGCTCGTGATCACCGTAGTCTCCGTAGGCTGCGGAAACACCTCAGGAGGATCCGACTCTACGGGAACCCAGGCTTCCGCTGAAGCCACCGATTCCGCTGTTTCAGGTGATGCAACACAGGGAGACATTACTACTTCTGTTGTTTTCCCCGATGAAAAATTCAATGAAAACTTTACTGTTTATCAGCGTTCGGAAACCGAAGCTTCTTACCCCGGTATGTATATCTATGCCGAGGCAGCCAGCGACACCATGTCGTCCGCAGTTTACTCCCGTAATGTCGCTGTTGAGGAAAAATACGGTGTAACCATTGTATCCAATCAGGTCGCCTCTCCACATAAGAATGTCGAAAACCTCATTGTTTCAGAGGCTGTTGACTTCGACGTGATTCTTGACCAGAGAAACGAACTTGCCAGTCTTTCACGCAAAGGTTACCTTTACAACTTCAACAACCTTGACATTGACTTCACAACGCCTTGGTGGGATGCCAACTGTGCCTCCGACTACAACATAAACGGTAAACTCTTCTTCATGGCAAACGACACCAGCGTCAGCAACCTTGCCGGCGCACGTTTCTTCTTCTTTAATAAGAATATGATCAAGGAGTACAGCCTTGAATCTCCATACGATCTCTACAACAGTAATGATTGGGATCTCGAACATTTCCTTAACCTCGTTTCTTCTGTTCATGTAAGCAACGGTGACGAAGTTGCCGACGGTCAGGACTATTACGGACTCCTTCAGGAGACCGGAGCCACCAACGGCAACATTATGCATCTCCTCGTTGGATGCGGCACAAAGTTCAGTGAATTCAACGGTGCCGGTGAACTGATAACCGAGGTCAACAACGAAAAAACTCAGGACATCCTCACAAAGGTAGCCGCTGTTCTCAAAAGTAATGCCGGGTCTACCGATCCCTGCGTTCTTGACTACGATAAGGCAAAAGCAAATGCCGACATCTCTGCTTATGCAAATAAATATGACTTCGGACGTTCCCTCTTTGCAGCAGGTCACTTCCTCTTCGTTCAGGGCAATATGCACGTTTCTTCTCAGTTCGCAGAAATGACCGGCGAAGGCTACGGCGTTATCACCAACCCGAAGTACAACAAGGATCAGGAAAAATACGTTCACAAGATGGATTCTCACTCCATCATCTGGGCTATTCCCAACCACACAGGTCTTAATACCAAGAAAGTCGCTCTCGTTATGGATTACTGGGCATACGAATCTTCTCAGAGCGTAATGCCTTCTTACTATGAGATCACCATCAAGACACGCCGAGTCAAAGACACAGTATCCTCTGATATGCTCGACGTTGTAAAATCTACTATCCGTTACGATCTGTCCGACATCTACGGAATCGCAATTGCCGATACAGTCTACTCCGCTTACACTTCCGGAAGCCTCTCCTCCACTTGGAAAGGTCAGAAGAAGACCATTGAGATCAGCCTGCAAAAGCTCGTTGACGAAATTGACAAACTGAAATAAATTCTGTTCTATCTTCTCATACAAAAAATCATACATAACTACAAGTCGCTTGTAAAGTGACTCCCCGGGGCTGTCACTGATCTGACAGCCCCTTTACTTTGAATATGATATAAAATTAACATATATTATTACATTTTTCATATACGAAAGGAATCAACCAAATGAGAAAGAACATCAGAATCGGAGTATTCGGAACATGGCGCGGGAACGCCTACATCAAGTCCCTTTATCAGGGAAAGATCCAGGGTGCCCGCATAACCGCTCTCTGCGACAAAAACCCCAAGCGCATTGAGGAAGCACTTGAAAACTGCCCCAAGGGCAAGCTTGCCCCGAAGACTTTCTCAGATGCCGAGGATTTTTTCGCTTCCGGTCTGTTTGACGCAGTTTTCCTCTGCAACTATTTCCCGGAGCACGCAAAATACGCCATCAAGGCTCTGGAACTCGGTATACATGTTTTCAGCGAGACTATTGCCGCCCCCACTATGGCTGACGCAGTTGCCCTCTGCCGTGCTGCCGAAAAGAGCAAGGCTATCTACATGATGGCTGAAAACTATCCTTACTCCCGCGGCTGCTTCGAAATGAAGCGCGTTTACGAGGAAGGAACCCTCGGAAAAGTTATGTTCGCCGAAGGCGAATATGTGCATCCCATGGGACCTGCCGATACCATTAAGTATCAGAACGCCGCCGATAACGGTCAGTACCATTGGAGACGTTATCTCCCCGCTACCTACTACTGCTCTCACGCTCTTGCTCCCCTGATCTTCACCACCGGTGAACTTCCCCGCCGTGTCGTTGCAATGAGTGCTATTGATACTCCTCAGGATATCATTGATTATAAGAGACTCCGTGCCGACAACTGCGGCGTAATGCTCATCAATACTGATAAGAACTCCGTATTCCGCATCAACGGTTCTTCCTATTTTGCTCCTAAGGGCAACTGGTACAGACTCAGCTGCCGCAAGGGTGGAATCGAGACCGTACGCGGTCATGAGGCTCAGGTCCGCCTGACCTACAACAAGTGGGATCGTCCTACCGAAGAAACTCCCACCGACACCACATACGAGGCTCAGTGGCAGTCGAATGCTGATGAAGCCAATGCCTGCGGTCACGCCGGAGGTGACTACTGGGTAGTCCGTTACTTTATCGAAGCAATTAAGGGTGAACGCAAACCCTTCCCGGATGTCTATACCGCATGCACTATGGCTGCCGTCGGTATACTCGGTTGGAGAAGCCTTCTCAACGAAAATAAAGCGTACAATATCCCCGATTTCAGAAATGAGGAGGAGCGTAAGTACTGGGAGGACGATAGGATCAATCCCTTTCCCTCCGAGGACGCTCTGAACAACGTTCCCTACTCCACAGTTCCCGTCGAAGTCGGCGAGGACTGGTAAGCAGTGCTGCGTACTCCGTTCCGAATCGAAGATCATATTTTTAAAAGATCCATCTGATCGGTCCGGCAGGAGCGGCGTGTTAGCGTCGCTCCTGCACGGGCGAAATGACAAAAGTAATTTTGACTTTTTTCCGCATTAATCATGTTGTTCCTTTCGTGCTTTTGAAAAATTACTTCATTATATTATCAGCAAGACCGAAATAACCTTTTTTAAGGAGAAAATAAATGAAGAAACAAATTAATTTTGCCGTTATCGGCTGCGGACTTATGGGACGTGAATTTGCCTGTGCCGCCGCGCGTTGGTGCCAGCTCTCCCGTACCGATATTCCAAAACCCGTTATCGTAGGTGTATGCGACCTGAACGAAGATGCCCGCCGCTACTTCACCGACAACTTTCCTACCGTAAAATACAGCACCACCGATTATCACGAACTCCTGGCTGCCGACGATATCGATGCCGTTTACGTTGCTCTTCCCCATGTCATGCATAAACAGGCTTATGTTGACATCATAAACTCCGGCAAACATATGCTCGGCGAGAAGCCTTTCGGAATTGACCTTGAAGCCAATAAGGCTATCATGGCAGCCATAAAAACTCATCCCGAAGTAATCGTACGTTGTTCAAGCGAATTCCCCTTCTTCCCCGGTGCTCAGGAACTTATCCGCCGCGTAAAGAACGGTGAATGCGGTCAGATCATTGAAGTCCGTTCCGCTTTCTGTCATTCCAGTGATATGGACCGCACAAAACCCATCAACTGGAAGCGCAAGATTGAAGTCAACGGAGAATACGGCTGCATGGGCGACCTCGGTCTGCATGCCGAACATATTCCTTTCCGTATGGGTTGGATCCCCGAGACCGTTTACGCCTCCCTCTCCAAAATTGTCACCGAGCGTCCCGACGGCAAGGGCGGTATGGCTCCCTGCCTGACATGGGATAACGCTCACCTCGTATGCAAGTGCAAAGATGCAAACGGTGAATTCCCGCTCTATATTGACACCAAGCGTATCTGCCCCGGTGCTACCGATTCCTGGAGCATTCAGGTTGACGGTATGGACGCTTCCTTCCGCTTCTCTGCCGACGATCCCAACGCTTTCTGGTATCTCGAGCCTTACGGAAGAGAGCAGGCATGGTGCCGCGTTGATATCGGCTCCCGTCCAATGATCCCCACCGTTACCGGAAGCATCTTCCAGTTCGGTTTTACCGATTCCATTCTTCAGATGTGGGCAACATTCTGCTGCGAAGTCGCCGGAATCGAAGTTCCCTTCGGCTGCCTGCGCCCCGAAGAAACCGCTCTCTCCCACATTCTCCAAACCGCCGCGCTGATCTCTCACCGCGAAAACCGTGCAGTAAAACTTTCAGAGGTGAAATAAATGTTTAAACCTGTTAAATATTCTCTTTCCGGCATCACCAGTCCCGAATATGTAAAGACAGTTGCGGATGCCTGCGAATTCTTCGGCACTATGAGCCGTGAAGATGCCTTGAAGCTTGCCAATAATGAGATCGAATTCTACCCCGAATCCGCTCAGAAACGCAATGACGAACTTCTTGACAAGATAGGCACAACTGTTATGCCCGCTTTTGAAAACGACGGAAATGACGGTGCCCCCACCGATTCTTTCCGTAAAGCTGAGGACAAGAATGCCTCTCCTGCCGGCGCATGGGGTAACTACCGTCTCGGTGAAAACGGAAAGCTCTATTTTATCGGTAAGAGTGAGCATTATCATGCGTCTCTCGGACATGCTTTCAACGGATACCGTCTTATCGACGTTGCCCGTATGCTCAACATTCCCAATGCCACACATAACAACACACGAGGATACATCACTCGTCTGCACGAACGCCGCATTATTGAGGCTGCCAACGGAATCGCTCCCGGCAATGATGCCGAGACCGAGAAGATTCTTGCCTCAAAGGAACCCCGCGTTCTGAATCGCGTTATCAACCTTGAGACCGGCTCTCTTGCCGTTGAAGCAGGTGTCAAGATGATGCTTGCACGTTTCTATCATCTCTCCCCTGAAATGCCAGCACCCAAGTATGCCGGCAAGACTCCCGTTTTCTTCATTATGGCTGACAAAGCCGGAGGAATCACCGGGAACTATCACGGAACTACCGTTCTGACCCAGACATTCCGCGGTCTGTGGGGCGATTTCCGCGAAAAAGCCGACAATGACGGTATGTGGAAGGTCGTTTCCGTACGCATAAACGACATTGCTGACTTCGAGGAAAAGATCAAGAAGTACAACTCCGGCAATTACAAGACTGCCGGTTTCCTGCACGAGATCATTATGATGAACTACGGCGGGGTTAAACTCAACAAGGAATTCCTGCAAAAAGCATACGATCTCTGCCACGCCAATGATACCCCCTGCCTCGTAGACGAGATCCAGACCGGTATGTGGTATGACACCGTCTTCCTGTTCCGCAAGTACGGTCTGAATCCTGATTTTGCCGTTATCGGCAAGGGATTCCCCGGCGGTGAATTCCCCGCCAGCCGTATTATCACCACCGCTGAGTACGACAATCTTAACCAGTTCGGTGCTCTTGTCACCAACGGTCAGGAAGAACTCGCTGCGCTTTCCTACCTCGTTACCATGCGTTTCGTTCAGGAAAACGGAGAAGAACTCAACAAAGTATCCGATATGTTTGAGAACGGTCTGCGCGGACTGCTCAAAAAATACCCCAAGAAACTTGTTGCCGTTGAAGGAATGGGACTTCTTGCTTCCCTTCACTTCCATACTGTCAATGAAGCTGCCGACTTTACAGCCAAACTCCACGAAGCATGCATCGACGCCAGTGCTCAGCTTTACAAGCCGGACTGCGTTCCCGGTGTTCTCTTCAAGCCTCCCGTGACTTCAACCGAAGCCACAATCAAGTACCTTATCGACAAGCTGGATTCCATCCTTGCCGCCGATTGAACGGCACGGAAGTTAACCATTATGTATTTTCTCGGTATAGATATCGGCTCTACTGCGGTCAAGGCGTGCATCATTCGCGCCTCCGCGAAAAGCCGCATCAATAACCCCGACAACGGCATCAAAGATGCCGTTGTTGCACGAGGAAGCGCGGATTATCCGACCGCCCGTCCTCTTCCCGACCACGCGACCCACGATCCGCGTGATTGGAATCGTGCCACTGCCGCCGCCGTGCGTCAGGCTGTCGATTCTCTTCCGGAAGGTGCCGCTGCTGAAATCGGCGGGATCTGCTTTTCCGCTCAGGGCGGAAGCATCTACGCCGCCGACGCTGACAATCAGCCTCTTTGCGACGCACTGACCTGGATGGACAGACGTGCAGTTAAAGAAAGTGCCGACGTTATCGCTGAGCCAACTCTCGGATTTGACAAGATCCGTTCCGCCTGCGGCTGGCGTCCGGCACCTACTGACTGCATTGCAAAACTTCTGTGGCTCAGACGGAATGAGCCGGATATGTTTGCAAGAGCCGCTCATTTCTACACCACCGAAGAGTCCGTTACAGGATACCTGACCGGCAATTTCGTTACCGACGCCACCGGCGAAGTGATGACCCGTCTTTACGACTACCGTGCAGGCAAATATATTCCGGAAGCACTTGATTTTCTCGGAATTACAGAAGATCAACTTCCACGGGTTCTTCCCTGCGGATCCCCCGCCGGCAAACTTCTTCCCGAAACTGCCGCGGAATTCGGTATTCCCGCCGGTATTCCAGTTTTCGTGGGAGCACACGATCAGTACTGTGCCTCCATCGGCAGCGGTGTTACCGAACCCGGTCAGCTTTTGCTTGCCACCGGAACTGCTTGGGTAATGTTCGGAGTATCTGAGAAACCTCTGACTGCTCCTCCCTATCCCGCGCCCTGCACTCATCCCATTGAGGGACGCTTCGGCGTTATGTCCTCTATGGCAGGCTGCGGCGGTGCACTCGGTGCCTATGCTGCCGCCTGCGGCACAAAAGCCTCCGGACTTGACCGCAGAATCGAAGATGAGGGAGTCGGAAACGCTCGCGAAAAATGTCGCGATCTCTTCGTATGCCCGCTTCCTCCCGAACCTGCCATCGCGCACCGTTCCGGCGTCTGCGTGCCTCTCGCAACTGCCGGAGGTCACAGCGAAGCACATACCGCACTTGCGGCAATGGAAGGTGCTGCGTTTGAAGCAAGGATCCTTGCGGAAGCATTTGAATCTGCCGGTTTCCCACGGGGAGGTCAGCTTGTTATGTCGGGCGGAGCTTCAAAGAGTCCGCTTTGGCGCAGTATAGTTGCTTCCGTATTCTCTGACAGACCTCTTTACATTCTTTGTGAAGCTGATGCTCCCGCTCTCGGCGCCGCTCTCCTTGCGGCTCAAAGCGCAGGCGCGTATGCAACTCTCGCCGATGCCGCCGGAGCACTTTGTGAACGTATTTCTGTTCCATGCGACGCCGATGCCGCAGATTTTTACCGTAACAAATACAGATCCTACCGTGAGTGGGCTTTGGCGTAACGGATCTGAATCAAGAAGTAATAATTATGTTTGGAATTGATCTTACCGATTATGACCGCAAGGTCTGGGACGAAAAACTTAACGATTTTCTTCCCGAAAAATTTATTGACTGCCATGTTCACGTCTGGGAACCCGGCACCAGAAAAGTCGGTGACAAGGGATGCGTGACATGGACTTCGATCGTTGCCCCCTCACAGACATACGAGGATATGCTCTCCTCTTATAAGTCTTTCTTTCCCGGCAGAAAAGTAACTCAGGTCATTATGTGTTCCCCATCCTGCTACCTTGATATCGGCAACGCTTACGCCGAAAAGGTATTCAAAGAGCACAATATGAAGGCTTATTACTGCACCAACTGGGATTCTGACGAAAAAGAAATCTATGACGCTCTGTAAAGAGGTTTCATAGGAATAAAACCATATCAGAATAACTCTCCCAAGTACATTCCTGCCAAGGAACTCCGTATTTTCGATTTTCTGACTCCACGTCAGCTGGAATTTATGGATAAGATTCACGGTATCGTAATGCTCCACATTCCGCGCGCCATGCGTCTGCGTGATCCCATCAACCTCCAACAGATGATGGAGATCGACGCAAAATATCCCAATGCCAAAGTTATTATCGCTCACGTTGGTCGTGCATACATCCCCTCAGACGTCGGAGATGCATTTGAACTTCTCAAACACACGAAGAATCTGTGGTTTGACTTCTCAGCCAACACTTCTGCCTACGCTATGGAGAAACTCTTTGACGCTATCGGCACCAAGAGATGTATGTTCGGTTCCGATATGCCGTTTACCAAGATGCGTATGCACAGAATTGAAGATAACGGCACTTACGTCAACGTAGTTCCCCGCGGTATCTACGGCGACGTTTCCTCCGACCCCCACATGCGCGAAACCGACGATCCCAATGTTACAACATTTATGTACGAGGAACTTCTCGCCTTCCGTGAGGCTGCGTCAAAACTCGGTCTTACCTCAGCTGACGTCGAAGATCTGATGTACAACAATGCATCCAAACTCTACGGTATCGAACTCTGACGGAATACCGATATATTCAGAAAGGCAATACATATTATGGAAAAGATCAAAATAGGTTTTCTTCCTTTTTACATCAAACTATATGATGACTGCGGAAGCGGAGCCAAGGCACGTCCCAGACTCGAACCCTTCTACGCACGTTTGACTGCTGAACTTGAAGCACAGAATTTTGAGGTCGTGACCTCTCCTTTCTGCCGCATCAAAGAAGAATTCAAAGCTGCTGTCAAGATGTTTGAAGATGCCGGCTGCACTGCCGTCGTAACATGGCACGCCGCCTACTCCCCTTCACTTGAAAGCATTGATGCCCTTGCCGGCACAGATCTTCCTTTGATTATTCTCGATACCACCGAAACTTTCTCTTTCGATCCCAAACAGGAACCCTCCGAGATCAGTTATTGCCACGGTATCCACGGCGTTATGGATATGTGCAGTATGCTCCGCCGATACGGCAAACCCTTTGCTATCGCTGCCGGACACCTTGACAATTCCGACGTTATCGCCCGCGTCGCCGGCTATGTTCGCGCCGCCGTCGCCGCCAAGTCCTTAAAAGGAAGCCGCACCGGATCTATCGGAGGCAGTTTCGACGGTATGGGTGACTTCATCACCGCCGACGAGGATATGCTTCGCCGTTTCGGTGTGACCGTAGTATATCCGGAAGACGGTGTTTTTGCCGATTACAGAGCCAAGATCACTGACGAGGAAGTTGCCGCCGAAGTTGCCGAGGATGAGGCAAATACATATGTTGTCGAACCCTTTGAAAAGTCTGTTCACGAGCGTTCCGCACGCAACTGCCTTGCTGTACGCAAATGGATAAAGGATCAGAATCTTTCGGCTTTTACCGCTAACTTCCGTGAGATCAATCCCGACAAATCCGGACTTGAAATCATGCCCTTTATGGAAGCCTGCAAAGCTCTTGCACGCGGGACAGGTTACGCAGGCGAAGGCGACGTTCTCACCGCTTCCCTCGTTGGTGCCCTCCTCCACGGTTTTAAAGATTCTACTTTTGTCGAAATCTTCTGCCCCGACTGGAAGGGCAACACCCTTCTCCTCTCTCATATGGGTGAGTACAATGAGGCTCTTACCGTCGGCAAGAGAGGTCTGAAAGAAATGCCCTTCATTTACGGAGGTGCCAAGAACCCAATGGTCGCTTATGCACGTTACCGCGGAGGTCAGGCTGTATTTATGAATCTGTACCACACCAAGGACGACTTCAAACTCCTTATTTCAGACGTTGATATGGTCGAGGTCAACCCGGACGAAGACAACTTCACCACACGTGTACGCGGTTGGATGCGTCCTCATATGCCCGTTGCACAGTTCCTGGAGGAACTCAGTTTCCACGGTGCAACTCACCACTCCGCTCTCGTTTACGGTGCAACCGTCCGCGAGATCGAATATTTTGCCGAGCTTATCGGTCTTGAATACGACGTTATCTGACGTGAAAGGAAACCTTGAAAAATGCTTGTTAATCTGAAAGACGTACTTATCCCTGCTCAGAAGGGTCACTACGCAGTCGGACTGTTCAACACCACCGACAGTGATATGCTCGAAGCTGTCATTTCCGCTGCCGAAGAGCTTCGCGCTCCCGTTATTATCGGTACTGCGGAAGTCCTTCTTCCCTACGGCGAACTGAAACTTATCGCTCCTTCCCTTCTTGCCGCCGCAAAACGCGCCACCGTACCGGTAGTTCTTCACTACGATCACGGTCTCACAGTTGAACGCTGCAAAGAGGCTCTTTCTCTCGGCTTCTCCTCCATTATGTTCGACGGAAGTGCCGGTGATGTGGAAGAAAATATGAAGGTCACTCGCGAAATGGTCGATTATGCTCATTCTCTCGGTGCAACCGTTGAGGGTGAAATCGGTCACGTCGGTGAGGCTGCAAAGGGCGACGGCGATGTTTCCGACCGCTACACCACAGTTGAGGAAGCCCGTGCTTTCCTTGATGCCACCGGAGTTGATGCTCTGGCGATCGCAATCGGTACCGCCCACGGCGCATACAAGACTAAGCCGAAACTTGATCTTGACCGTCTGACCACAATCCGCAGTAAGATCGACACTCCTCTCGTACTTCACGGAGGCAGCGGTCTGTCTGACGACGACTTCCGCAACACCATCAGATGCGGTATTGCCAAAGTCAACATCTTCACTGACCTGACTCTTGCCGGCGACCGTGCTATGAAGGAAGCCACCGAAAAAGGCATTGGCTACCTTGAGACCCGCAACTTAAAAGTCAAGTACATCAAGGAAGAAGTCGAGAAGAAGATGAAACTCTTCGGCTGCGACGGAAGATATTGATTTTTATCGTAATTCTTTATTTTTCAATGACCTGTCGGATGTTTACATCCGACAGGTCATTGATTATTAAAAAAACCATAAACCGTTGATTTATCAAGATAAATATGATATAATTAATACAATAAAATTATCATGGATCAACTAAAAATCAGGTAAAAAATGACTGTCGAAAAAAAATTTCACTTCGGGAAACGAACCGATATGGACATGACCAAGGGCGGGATCTTCAAAAATTTAGTGAAGTTTTCTTTTCCTCTCCTCGTCGGTAATCTTTTTCAACAACTTTACAATATGGTCGACACATGGGTAATCGGTCAGCACGGTGAAGATGCTGCCTATGCCGCAGTCGGCAATGTCGGACCGATAATCAACATCCTTATCGGCTTCTTCCTCGGTCTTTCCACCGGTGCGTCGGTTGTTATTTCTCAATATTTCGGTTCAAAAGACAAGGAAAAGGTCCACGACGCCGTACATACATCCTTTGCTCTGACACTTATTCTCGGGGTGATTTTTACTGTAATCGGTGTACTTATGACTCCGCTGGTACTGCGTCTTATGCTGCATTCAGACGGGGATGCAGGTGCTGACAGCGCATATCCTTTCGCCAAAACATATCTGATTATCTATTTTTCCGGCATTATCGGAAATCTGATATACAATATGTGCGCAGGTATACTGCGTGCTGTCGGTGACTCACGCCGCCCGTTCTACTTTCTGCTCGTATCAGCACTCACCAATACCGCCCTTGACCTGCTCTTCGTCATGGTCTTTGATCTCGGTGTCGCGGGAGTTGCTTACGCAACTGTAATTGCTCAGGCTCTGTCCGCCGCGCTCGGTGTATTCGTACTGATTCGATCGGATTCATGGATAAGACTCCGTATCAGTGATATAAAAATTGATCCCGGACTTCTTCGTCAGATCGTAAAAGTCGGTATACCTGCCGGTATTCAGACGGCTCTTACCGCTTTCTCAAACGTCTTTGTTCAATCCTACATCAGCAACACCGTCGGCGATCAGACTCTGAATCTCGCCGGATGGACAACTTACTCCAAAGTGGATCAGTTCATCTTCCTCCCGCTGCAATCATTGGCACTTGCGATAACGACCTTTGTGGGACAGAATCTCGGCGTAAACGATGTGGAAAGAGCCAAAAAAGGCACTTATATCTGCTACGGTATTGCAACTGCCTGCACGGTGTGTGTTATGGTGCCCGTTATGATCTTTTCCGATCCGATAAGTTCTGTTTTCAAGAACGATCCGCAGATTATTGAAAAATCAGCAATGTTGCTTCACAATCTGACTCCATTCTATCTGTTCTGTTGTATTAATCAGGTGTTTTCCGGTGCCATGCGCGGTGCGGGCAACAGCCGTGCCCCTATGATAATCATGCTCTCCTCTTTTGTTGGTTTCAGGCAGGTTTACCTTTTCGTAATGTCGAATTATATCTCCAACGAACTGCTTCCGATAGGCTTTGGTTATCCCGCCGGCTGGATCTGCTGCGCTGCGGTAACGCTGATTTATTACAGATTCTTCTTCAGATTCGATAAGTACAGCCTTGTGAAAAAAACAGTTGACAAGGAAACAGTCAAAGCATAAAAATTTTGGTGTCTCATGTTAGTGAGACACCAAAATTTTTATTGAATTTTAGTTTCATAATTATTGAATAATAACTTCAAAAGGCACTTTCCCGTAGGCATTCCAGGCTACCGCGAGACCTTTTTTGGGATTGAAAGTCAGCATCTGCCCACGCATTCCGCCCTTACCGTACCATACGCTCGTCGCGTCGGCAAGTTTCGGCACAAACTCGTAACCGCATGTCAGCACAGTATGTACCCAAGTTTCAGATACAATGCGTTCGCCAAACCAATCGCCACCGCGAAGCCACAACACTCCGAGTTTTACGGTATCATCCGTTCTGAGATATAGTCCCGTAGCTCCCATGGAATAACCGTATGGGCATGTACTCCACGCGAGTTCCCTGAATTTCATAGTCTTCATCAGCGCAGGACGAAGGAGGTCCACGACCTTTTCCCCGGTAACCTCGCTTATCATTCGGGAAACAAGATAATATGCGGCGTCGGTATACTGTCTTTCCATCCCCGGCTCAGAAACAAGCGGTGCTTTGAAAGCAAGGGAAAGATAATCATCCGACCCCCACTTCAACGGATCTTCAGCATCAATATCAAGCTGCCCCGCACCGTAGCCGATCCTATGGCGGAGAATGTCATGCAGAGTTACTCTCCTCCATTTTTCATCAGCATCAGCGGGAAGATATTTTCCGAGAACATCAGCCATTCGCATTGTGGGTGCCATGATCCCACGGTCATAGCACAATCCGACTGCCAGCACGGTAAATGCTTTAGCGATAGAATAGCAGTTGAATGTGGGGTTAGCCGGAATAGGACAAAGCAGGCGGCAATTTCCGTCAGCATCAGCCTCTGCGATCGAATAAACATTTAATCCTGCGTCTTTTGCACGGATATCGTATGGAATATCTGTAAGTGCCATAACAGCCTCCGCATTTTTTTATTTGATAAATTATACCACTAAATAAAAATAGTGTCAAGTATCCGCTTTTCTGCCTTTATTATTCCCGGGAATTTGTTGGCACGATTTTTTGTCATCTGCCAATGATTTTGTAGGAAAGAGATTGACTTACAGTTTAATTTCAATTATTTTGTTAGCACTCTCTCGCAAAGAGTGCCAACATTTACAATTTGGCAATAATTTTATGTAAGATTAGTAACATACGCGGTGTATACTATAAGCGTAGTAAGGAAGCGGACAAAGGGTGGCTGCAAAAGCCCCCAAAAACCCGTGTCCGCGATCAGACAAACGAAACAAAATAAAAATTACGGAGGTAAACAACAATGTTTGAACTTACACCCTTTTTCAGAACCGTACCCAGAACCAGCAGAGCCGCGTCCGTTTACGATCCTTTCCGCGCGCTCGACGAGTTTGAACGCTCCTTCTTCGGTGAGCGCACTCACACTTTCAGCACCGATATCATTGATAACGGAAATTCTTACACCTTGCAGACTGATCTTCCCGGTTTCAAGAAAGAAGATATCAGCATTGATATTTCCGGCGAAACCATGACCGTCAAAGCTGAACGTCACAGCGACTTTGAGGATAATGACAAAAAGAACAATTACGTTCACATTGAACGCAGTTACGGTTCGTACAGCCGCTCATTCGATATTTCCGGTATCGATTCAGACAAGATCTGCGCAAAGTACGAAGACGGCGTTCTCTCTGTCGAGCTGCCAAAACAGGAAATAAAAGAACCCGAAACACGCAAACTTGAAATCAAATAATTAAAAGCCGGCTGTCATATTATGACAGCCGGCAAAAAAACGGCAAGTTTTATTTGCCGAAACGGAAACAACGGTGGTGAATCACACCAGTGATTCACCACCGTTGTCAGATAAAACAAATCCTCAATAATCGGAAGTTGAATCAGAACCGAAAATGGATCCGATGTTAGTCATTATGTTTTTTACGAAATCCGCAAATTCGGTTTCATTAAGACCGAGGATCTCGGTATATCCGCCATCGATCGCGGGCATATCGTCTTTCTCTCTGACCGTTAATGTAAAGTCAGCAGGGATTTCCTGTTTTTCTCCCTTGAGGTAAGCATTCTTATCGAGCACGAGGGTATAAACTCCGTCAGCCTTGGTATATGCGGCATTGAACTCAAACTCATCACTCTTGATATTTACCTTTCCGGTATTCTTATCATAAGTCAGAGTAAGTAAATCCGCTGTCTTCTTCACAGAATCATAAGTTACAGGGTCAATTGAATTTTCAGTTCCCGATATGGTCAGTTTATATGTGCTGTCTGTGTCATCAACTTTGATGTAAACAAACTCGGGGGTTTTGGTATCGCCTTCTATACCGCTGTCTTCATTTGTCGTGATGCGAATACCCTCGAATTTTTTAAGTTCGGTACCGAGTTCGATAACGACGCTCTTAGTTTCTGTGTGATCGTTCTCAACACTGATCACGGCAAGGTCCGCTCTCATTATAATGCCGGTCTTTTTATTGAGGAATAGTTTTACAGTGATCTTGTTCTCCTCAGCGTGTTCATCTTTCGCGGTTTGTTCCTTGATCTTGGCAACACCATCGTCGATTTTCTTGATGAAATCGTCGGTGGCGGAAGCGGCGTTCGGGGTAGCAGAATCATCGACGTTTTGGGGAGCAGAAGCGGAATTTATGGTTACTTGGGCAAACTGCAATACATCATCAAGCAGAGCCTTGAATTCCGAATCGTCACGGATCTCAGTCCAGAATTTGTCTATAATAGTGCAAAGCACCTTCTCGCTGACATCAAAGTTCAGAACCGCGGCAGATATACCGGTCTTATCAAAGATTTCGGTCTCTCCGTTTTCCTTGGCTACCGTGACATTTTCCTCAAAGATCTCGAAAAACCTCTTTACATATTTGTCTTTGAGTTTTTCTGCGCGGTCTCCGAGTTCCTTGTTGTCGAGAGCGGAATCAAAAGTTTTGATTATTGAATCAAAAGTTTCCTGCTCAAGAGCAAATTCGGTACCGCTGTCGGGTGCAAAAACAGATTTTTTGAGATTTTCCTTAATATTTTTAAGGGATACTCCGTATGTTTTTCCGAGGATCTGATCGCACTTGACAACGATTTCGTCTTTTGAGCCGCTGACGGCGGCTTTGATAAGGTCGTTGACATTCAGGTCAAGCATTGCCTTGTCTTTGTTCATGTACATTTTGCCAACAGCATTAAGTGTAAGTCCCGTGCTGGTGTTTGCTTTAAATTCCACGGAACCGCCATTGGCGATTTTTTCAGCAACGGAAATAATTTCCCACTTGCTTATCTGATCTACGGTACGTCCGACGGCTTTTTCAAGCAGTTTATTCGGAGACTCCGATGTAACTCCGCAGGACACGCTTCCGAGAAGTACAGTGATCAACATAAGTACGCTCAGTGCGATACACGCGGATCTTTTTGCAATTTTTTTCATATTGTTTTCCTCCAAAAAGATTTTGGTACACTGAATTGTTTGTACCCAAACATATTATATAATACTTCGTGATTTTTGTCAACCAAAATTTATTTTCCCGCAGGCGGGCAGTCCTCTCTCTTTTTAATTGTCCTGACGGCTTTTTCGGAAAAAACTGTTGAAATGACTCGCAAATGATAGTATAATAAGTTCAATACCAAACACCATTATGTATACGGAGTTTTACGATGACTTATTAAAAAAGCGAGGAACTCCGCATAATGTCACACAATATCCGGTGCGGTGAGTTCCATGACCGGGAAACTTGCCGATATATATGCACAATCTGAAAAAAGGAATGGTCAAAAAATGAACGAAGAAGAAAAAAGATCCGTTGATCCGTTTACGGAGAAAAACTCTGACGCAGATGATCCCGGCAAAAGCCGGGAAAATACCCACGATCACCGTCACCTTACAAGTGCGGAACGACATGCGATATATGAAGAACGTGCGCGTAAGAATGTCCTCACACGCAATACAAAAGCAAAAAAGAAGACGATCGGTCTGTCCGCTGTGATCTCCGTCAGCGCAGTGATCGTAATTGCTCTTGCCGTCACCCTCGTTTTTCTAAACAACAATGTCTGGAAACCCGGGAAGCAATACAAGAATGCGGTCGGACTTTTTGAGAACGGCTATTACCTCAAAGCCTACGATGCTTTTACCGCCCTTGGGGACTACAACGACTGTGCCGAAATGGCACAGAAGTGTATTCTGAAAAATGCACAGGAACTCTCGGGACGCGAAAACGTAATTGTCGGAAGCACAGCCGAAATGCCGTGGTTTTCTGTCAATGCGGAAAACGGAGAATTGAACTACAATGAAAAGAAGTACCGCGGAGGCACTGATCTTGTCATCCCCGACGTTTTCGACGGAGTTCTTATCCGGCGTATCGCTCCGAACGCCTTCCGCTACACCGACTTTTCCTCAGTCACAATTCCCGCCTCCGTTACCGTTATCGGCGAACGCGCCTTCCTCGGCTGTGACGGAATTACGGAAATTGCTCTTTCAGATAACGTGACTCTGCTCGGTGAATCCGCTTTTTCAGGGTGCAGCGGACTGATTTCTCTGTCTATCGGAAAAGGGTTGACATCGATAAGCCAGCGTGCATTCAAAGACTGCACATCGCTCGTTTCCGTGGTGATACCCGAGGGAATCACGGAGATAGACTCACGCGCCTTCAACGGATGCCGCTCACTTAAAGAACTCTACCTGCCATCTACCCTCGTTAATGTTGGCGGTTTTGCATTTTCTGATTGCACCGCCATTGAAAAAATCACTTACCCCGGGACTGCCGATGATCTTGCCGCTGCCTGCGCCGCAGAAGGCGGAGATATCATCATTAAATGCCCCGGACTCGTTTGCGGAGACTGACTGTCTATGACTCACGCTGAACGCAGAAATACTTTACGGCGTCTCACCTACTCGTCGCTGTCCGCAGCACTGATTTTCTGTGCCACATTCTTCATCAGAGTTCAGATCTTCTCCGGCTATATCCACATAGGTGACGGACTCGTCTTTCTTTCCGCCGTCTTTCTCCCCGCCCCTTACGCCGCAGCAGCTGCTGCTCTCGGAACCGGACTTGCTGATCTTTGCGGGGGATATCCCATCTACATCCCCGTCACCGCAGCAATCAGAATCATTTCCGTTCTATGTTTTTCCCGCAATCCACAGAATAATAAATATATCAACAGCCGAAACATCTTCTCATTGGTGTTTTCTGCACTCCTTACCTGCGCAGGATACTTTATATTTGATGCAACAATCATATACGGGAACACCGTGTCAGCCATTGCGGGAGTTCCTTTTAATCTAATTCAATCGGCAGCCGGTGCAGTACTGTTCATCACCATAGGAAGTGCGGCTGACCGCGGCAGGATCCCATTGCCCGAACTCTGAAAAAATCCGAAGAAAAGGATAATCAATGAACGAAAAAAAATTTCGCGTTCTTGCCGTGGGCGACATAGTCGGTCACGCAGGACTGCAATATCTCAAAGATAATCTCCCGGCACTGAAAAAGAAGTATTTGCCGGATCTCGTTATTGTAAACGGTGAGAATGCCGCGGAGATCCGCGGTATTTCACGTGAAGATGCAAAGGAAATTTTTTCTTGCGGTGCCGATGTTATTACTACGGGAAACCACGTTTTCGGTCAGAGAAACATCTATGAAATCCTCGACGATGAAAAAAACCTTCTCCGACCTGCCAATTACCCCGGTACGGCACCGGGACACGGAAGCGTTATCTTCAATGCCGCCGGAATAAGGGTGCTTATAATGAATCTGCGCGGAAACGTCGAATTATCTCCCGCACTCGGCTGTCCGTTTGCAGCCACTGACTTGATCCTCCGGCGCGAATCGGGGAATTTTGACGCTGCTGTCCTTGATATGCACGCTGAGGCAACCTCCGAAAAAGCGGCTATGGCGCATTATCTTGACGGAAGAGTAAGTGCCGTTTTCGGTACTCACACCCATGTTGCAACCGCAGACGAGCGTATTCTTCCCGGCGGTACCGGTTTTATCACAGATATCGGAATGACAGGACCGGCGGGCGGTATTCTCGGCTGCGATCCGAAACCCATTATCGCTCAGTTTACCTCTGCTATGCCTCAAAGATACTCCGTCGCCGACGGTGAATGTGCCGGCGGTGCCGTGATTTTCGATCTTGATCTCAATTCCTGCCATTCCCCCGCTCCATGCTGCCGCGTTTTACGAGTGAAATTCTGATCAGTTCTCAAACTGATTTTTACTAAAAAGCAGCATCTACGCAGATGAAAACGCTCAGAAAAGCATTTCTGCCCTTCTGAGCGTTTTACATTTGAGATTCTGCCGAAGTGATCTCTCCCCCGCAGTTTTCTATCGTAATACCAGATCGTACGGAATTATTCGGCGTCGGCAACAGGCTCAGCTTCGTCAGACTCGACTTCAACTTCAACTTCGTCGTCGTCTTCGTCAAACAGTTCGTCAAAATCGCAGTCGTCACAATCGCAGCAGCAGAAATCGTCTTTCTTCCTCATTTTGCAGCAAAAATAGTATGCGGCAAACCCTGCGGCAGCAATGGCAGCGATAATACCAAGAGTTATGGCAACAATCTTTGCGTAATTTGGTTTTACGGGTTTTCTTTCAAACAGACACATAGTATTATACCTCCGATATATTTTTCTACAATTACAGTATACCATATTTTTTGTATTTTGCAACATTATTTTTTGCCGAAAAAAATAATTTATTCTTTTTTAATATTTTGTTCGTCTTTTGTCTTTCCGAAGCTGCTTTTCGCAGCCTACATCAGTACAGATCACGGCGTTAGAATTTAAGAAATTCTACTGAAAGGTATTTATTTTTCCGTCGGATTATGCTATAATATTATAAATATCTTTGCGGAGGCGGATATGACATATTCCGAAATACGAAAAATCCTTGAAGACTCCGGGATTGGATCAGCCGCATACGAAGCTCAACTCCTGACAGAACAATTCTGCGGTATTCCGCCTCACGAAATTCTTTGGCGGCAGAACGAAAATCTCGATTCTCCGGCCCTTACCGAAGCAGTAACACGGCGTGCCCGACGTGAGCCGCTGCAATACATTCTCGGCAAATGGACGTTTTTCGGACTTGATTTTTTTCTCAACGAAGACTGTCTTATCCCCCGTGCAGATACCGAACTTACAGTTGAACTTGCCGTCGCCAATCTTCCGAGGGGAGCGGTATTTCTCGACATCGGAACCGGAAGCGGAGCGATATCCGTTGCGGTTTTGCACGAACGTGATGACGTGAAAGCCGTCGGTCTTGACATCAGTGATAATGCTCTATCCGCTGCACGCCGTAATGCCGACATCAACGGAGTCGGGGACCGATTCTCAGTTCTTCACGCTGATGCGCTTTCTCCCGATACTTATTCCGCTCTGCAGCGTTTTGACGCCGTGATATCAAATCCCCCGTATATTCCATCCGCAATCATCCCCACTCTTGATCCAGAACTCTCCTTTGAGCCTCTGCGCGCACTTGACGGCGGAGACGACGGACTTGATTTTTACCGTGTGATCACGGAAGCTGCCGACAGAATTCTTTTGCCGGACGGTTTTCTCCTCTACGAGATCGGGATCGATGAGGAAACTGCAATCCGTAAGTTCGCTGCCGAAAAAGGTTTCGGTTGTGACGAGTACCGGGATATCTCCGGGACGGTCCGTTCCCTTCTCCTGCGGCACAAATAACATTTTCGCTTTACCGCGAATAAAATATCATAGATAATTCTCTTTGATTGAAAGGAATACATTATTATGAACATTGTCGTTCTTGCCGGGGGACTCAGCCCCGAGCGTGACGTTTCACTTACTTCCGGATCTCTGATCGCCAATGCCCTCATCCGCCGCGGGCACAATGTCGCTCTTGTTGACGTATACTGCGGACTCGATAACATTCCCGCAGACATCAAATCTCTTTTCCGAAACGACAAAGTTTATTCTTATCATGTTGAAAAGGCTGAGCCTGATCTTGATGCCGTCAAAGCATCGTGCGGCGGACGTGAAGCTCTGATCGGTCCGGGTGTAATTGAACTCTGCACGGCAGCCGATGTTGTTTTTGTCGGTCTTCACGGTGCAATGGGAGAAAACGGTCAACTTCAGGCTACACTTGACAATCTCGGGATCCGGCATTACACCGGAACGGGTTATATCGGTGCTCTGCTCTCCATGGATAAAGACATATCCAAGCGTCTGATGACGGAAGCCGGCGTTCCCAATGCTGAATGGGTATATTTTGATACTGAAAAAGACGATCCCTCAGTGATTTGTGAAAAGATCGGTTTTCCCTGCGTGATAAAGCCATCATCCTGCGGATCAAGCGTCGGCGTCAGCCGCGTATTCACCAACGAGGAACTCAAGACCGCCCTCTCTGCCGCCAAAAAATACGAACGCTTCATTATTGCCGAAAAAATGATCTCCGGCAGGGAGCTCACCTGCGCTGTCCTTGACGGTGTCGCTCTGCCCCCGGTCGAGATCATTCCGAAATCCGGCTGGTACGATTATGCCAACAAATACCAGAGCGGTGCCACCACGGAGATATGTCCCGCGCCGCTGACCGAAGAACAGACAAGACGTATCGGCGAGGTAGCACTGAATGCTTTCCATGCCCTTCGTATGGAAATGTACGGACGTGCCGATTTTATTCTCGGTGACGACGGTGAATTCTACTGTCTTGAAGTCAACGCACTCCCCGGAATGACACCAACTTCCCTTCTGCCGCAGGAGGCTGCCGCCGTGGGAATCGGTTACGACGAACTATGTGACAAACTCGTTCATCTCGCTTTTGAAAAATAATTTCTGTCTGTGCGATGCTTTTTCGCTCAATGCTTTGATATGAGGTCAAGTCTTTATTATCCGTGCCGACGAAACGCTTATTATGCCGAAGGACATTCCTCACGCCGTTTTCGGTGAGATACTGTTCAAAATGATTCCGGTAGTCTCTAACCGTACATGAACTGCAAATAACAATAATGCCGCCGTATATCATTTTTTGTGATATATGGCGGTTTTTATTGACAAATTTCAAACAAGGTTGTATACTAAAACTATAAAACCCCGAAATTCCGGGATCATTCACGAAAGGAGTTTCAATATGAAACGTAAGATCATCAGTACAGTTCTGATTATCGTTATGATCTTCTCCATTTTACCAGCTGCCCTGATACCGACCTTTGCCGCAGGCAAAACCGAGATTCCGGTTGTGTGGCATTCCGGCTATGTCGGCGGCGACACCAACTCAAGCAACAAAAACAAACTCTCCGATGCCAACGCATCTTACAAATACAGCGACATTATCGTCGTTGAAAAAGCCGGCACTAAAATAAGTTTTTCAGATACTTCATGCGCAGGGGACTCGAATTCCAAATACGTCAGCAACACTGCGTACCTTTTCTCTACGTGGAAGAAATCCGGTTCGGACTACATTCTTGACCTTGACGGTGCCAATGTGACAGGCTGCTATCAGTATGAGGCTCTCTGTCAGAAACGTATCGGTGCCTCTGACGACGACGGTATGCTCTATGAGTTCGTCACAGACCACGATGCTCAGGCGATCCGCCTCTGCTATCGCTGCACCGACGCTGATACCGATACTCCCAAGGTTTATATGGAATCTACAACGGAAAAAAGCACGTTGCAGACTCTCAAAGACCGCGACCTTACCGCTTCACTTACAAGCGACGGAAAAGTCACAGGACTCGTCTGGAATATCGGATATCTCGGATCCCTCGTAAATACCAACGGCTCCTCAACCAACATCCGTTACAGTTCAAGTACCTACGCGATATCCAACCTTTTCGTTGTCCCGAAGGCAGGAACCAAGATCTCCTTTACACATTCCTGCACCCCCAACGCAAACTATGACGTTTTCGCACGCTACGAACTCAATGCAGGCGGAAGATATGAATACAAGACCGGATACAATGCCACAGACACTCTCGTGCGGAGCGGCTCCAATCCATATACTTATTCTTATGTCACTTCAAAGGACAACGAAGTTCTCCGTATCGGATGCAAACCCGGCATCTCCCCGACAACCAAGATCCTGCTCGACAAGGATCCCGTCACCGTAACATGGGAAGCCACTAATGAAAAAGGCACCGAGGCAAGCGTAAATACGCAAAAGACCGAATGGCCGGATCCGGAACTCATTTCCATCGTCACCGGCGCACCCCTGATCGGCAATGAAGTCAAAGACCTCACTTGGGTCAACGGTTATATCGGATCACAGTACCAGGACAACGCCTCAAAACAGTTCGTTTACACTTCCCCATCAAATAAGGATTATTACACAAGCAGCGTCTTCACCGTACCGAAGGCAGGTACGAAGGTCGTATTCTTTGACCAGACATTTACGGATTTTGACGGTGGAACTCTTTCTTCCACAAGCGTTCTCACTCTCTCACACTGGGACGCAGCAGGAAAGAAACTCGACAAAACAAAAGCATATTTCACCGGATGCAGCATTTATCAGATCGGACTGACCGAAAAATACCGCGTTTATGAGTACATTACCACAGAAGATAATGAGATCCTTCGTCTGTGCCTCCGTTATGCTCCCGTTTATGCTTCGGAAAAAGCACTTATTCCGCCCGTTTATCTCGTTGAACAAACCGACTTTACCGTCAGGACTGAACCCACCGCTCCTGCTCTCGCCGCCGATACATATACCGATGCCTCGGGAGCAAAAGTTGAATTCAGTTATTATCTCCCTCTCTCCTATAATCCCGACAATCAGTATTCCCTCGTTTTCGACGCTTCCGACGATAACGCAGTTGCAAAAGCTCTTGCCGAAAACTGTGTCAAAAACAGTATTGTGATCGCATTCCACGGTAACTCCGACACGGCTCTGCGTCTGCTTGACGAAGTGGTTCGAAACTATCCCGTGAAAGTATCCGATATTCTTCTCGTCGGCGGTGATCCCATTGCAGTTCACGCCCAAACTTACGAATGCATAAGACTTGCTCAGGCTCTGATCTACACCGGATCCGGATCAACGCCAAAACTCGAATACGCTTCCGTTAAAAATATAGCTGATTTCACCGACGCCAAGGCTGCCGCAGACTGGCTGATCGGAGAATACGACGATTATTATCCCGTTCTTGAAGGAATCAAAATGTACGCCCTCGGCGACAGTTATTTCGGCGGATCTTCACTCGGTCAGCATCAGACATGGGTAAATCTCATAGGCTATCAGTACGATATGTCCTTCATAAACTTCGGTATCGGAGGCAACACGGTTGCCCGTGCTTCCGGTACGGGATCCAATCAGCCTCCAATGTGCAACCGTTATACCGAAATGCCCATGGACGGCAATATTTACTTCATTGAGGGCGGACGCAACGACCGTCATTACAGCGTTCCTTACGGAACAAACGACAGCACCAACGGATCAACTTTCAAGGGTGCTCTGAATATAATTATATCCGCTGTCCGCCAGAAGGCTCCCGACGCACTGATCGTGCTTGTCACTCCTTGGAGCAACCTCGGTGAGAAAGGCTATCTCGGCACCAACAATACATACGCCAAAGCAATGATCGAACTTGCCGAATATTATAACGACAAGCACGTCATCTGCATGAACAACTCCGACACGCAATTTACCGGAATCGATATGGCTGTCTCCTCATGCCGCCTCAAATACTGCCTTACTCCTTCCGACGTCAGCCATCTGAACGCCAACGGTATGTATATGGTGAAAGACAAATTTGAGAAGTGGCTCGCAGAACAATACGCTGCTTTTATAGGAACTGAAGCCGTAAACTTCAAGAACGAAGCAATTTACGACGAAGTTCCCGTACAGACCACTCCTTCCGATGATTCCACTTCCTCTTTCTCTTCACCGGATGAATCAACCGCGCCTCTGACAGAGTCCAAGGGATGCGGAAGTACCGTTGCTATTACCGCTCTGATACTTCCCGCCGCTGCTGTCGTACTTGTACGCAGAAAAAAGGAAGATTGATCTGAAATAAACCATTTTTCAATTTCGAAACGGATTTGAATGACGCGACATTGGCGTTTTTGCCTTGAGACAAGTTAGATTTTCTCTATTTTGGGGGGCAAAACGGCGGTGTTCAGCCGCCGAGCCTAATGTCGGCGGGGTGTAAAAAAACTCGGCACCGAGTTTTTTTACACCCCCTCTTTTCTCTATTCGGAAACTCTCAGTGCCCTCAGTGCATTCAGCACGGCAATGAGCATCACGCCTACGTCACCGAAGGCAGCAAGCCACATTCCGGCAAGTCCGACCGCACTAAGCGCAAGTATCAGAAATTTAACCGTAAGCGCAAACAGAATATTCTCACGGACTATACGCACTGTACGTCGGCAGACTCCGATCGCCCGCGGAAGTCCGGTAAGTTTATCGTCCATAAGCACAATGTCGGCAGCCTCAACAGCAGCATCGCTGCCAAGTGCTCCCATAGCGACACCTACGTCTGCTCGCGCGAGTACGGGAGCATCATTTATACCGTCACCGACAAAAGCAACTTTGCATCCGCTGTCGATCAGACGTTCGACCTCAGTTACTTTTCCGTCCGGAAGCAGACCGGCACGGTATTCGGTAATTCCCACTTTTTCTGCTGCAACGGCAGCAGCACTGTCGTTATCTCCGGTCAGCATTATGATCCCAGATACTCCGCATTTACGAAGTTTTGCAACTGCCAACGCCGAATCTTCCTTGATCATGTCGCTCACCGTGATCAGTCCGAGATATTTTCCGTCATCGCGGCAAATGTGAACCACGGTGCCGCCTGAGGATGTCTCAATGTAGTTGACTCCCAACGATTTCATCAGGGATTCGTTACCGACATAATAAACAACTCCGTCGATTTCCGCTTCTATCCCGCGTCCTGCCTTCCCCGACAGTTCCGTTACCTTTCCGAGACGTGAACTGTCCGTTTCTTTTCCGTACCCGGACGTGAGCGCTGAGGCAATCGGGTGTGTAGAATACCGTTCAGCAAGAGCCGCGATTTCAAGCAGTCCGTCACTGTCCATTCCGTCAGCGGGTTGAACAGAATCCACGACAAAGCACCCCCGTGTAACGGTACCGGTCTTATCAAAAACCACCGTATCAACGTCAGCCAATGCTTCAAGGAAATTTGACCCCTTTATCAGTATCCCGCGTGATGACGCAGCACCGAGTCCGCAGAAGAAGGTCAGCGGAACGGAGATCACGAGTGCACAAGGGCATGATACCACAAGGAAAGTCAGTGCACGGTATATCCACATTTCCCACTCTCCCGTAACAAGTGACGGCACAACCGCAAGCAGAACAGCACCGATTACAACTGCGGGAGTATAGATATGAGAGAATCTTGTTATAAAACTCTCGCTTTTGGCCTTGTTTTGTGCGGATTCTTCCATAAGATTGAGTATTCTCGTCACAGTACTTTCACCGTACGCTGCCGTAACACGTATCTTTACCGTTCCGGTAAGGTTGACACTTCCGCTGAACACCTCGCTTCCCTCAAATGCCTCCGCAGGCATACTCTCACCCGTCAATGCAGAAACATCAAGCGTCGTGATTCCTTCCGTAATAACTCCGTCAAGCGGCACGCGGTCCCCCGCACGCAAAAGAATCGTCTCACCGACTTTCACGTTTTCAGGTACTACGGTGAGTTCTCTTCCTTCTCTTAATACAACGGCAGTATCGGGACGGATCTGTGTCAGCGCGGCAATCGAACGGCGGCTTTTTCCTACTGCAATATCACCGAGAAGTTCGCCGGTCTGATAAAAAATCATTACAAAAACCGCTTCGGTATACTCGCCTGCGGCAAATGCGCCGAGCGTTGCTGCTGACATGAGAAACTCTTCGTCAAATAATTCGCCGTGCGCCACGTTGATAACGGCTTCGGTCAATACTTCTCCGCCAACAAGAAGATACGGCACGGCAAAACACGTCAGTTTTACCCACCACGGAAGAGCCGTGAGTTGTTCTGTAACTATCCAAGCTACGGCGCACAACACCACAGCAGCAGAAACTTTTATTATCCTGTCCCTGATGCTTTTGCCATCTTCTTTTTCTTCGTTATCTTCACCGTGAGAGTGAAGCATATTTTTTTTATTCTCTGAACCGGCTTCATTATTCTCACTCATCTGCTTGCAAAGCCTCCTTTTTCACCGTTTCTCGTTTTTCGGTCAGATGCTCATAACCCATTGAGATGATCGTTCTGACGTGATCATCCGCAAGATAATAATAAACCGTTTTCCCACTGCGGCGGTTTGCCACAAGATTTTCATCTTTCAGAATCCGAAGTTGGTGGGAAATCGCAGACTGATTCATTCCCAGAAGTTCCGCAATGGCACAGACACAAAGTTCCGATTCAAACAATGAATACAGTATCTTTACTCTCGTTGTATCCCCGAATATTTTAAATAAATCGGAAAGATCGCAGAGCACTTCATCACCGGGCAATTCGCGCTTCACATTGATCAGTACGTCGGTATGATCGTGTTTATTCATAATACATGCGCCTCCATTCATATGTTTGTGTATTCATATGATAGCACATTCATACGTTTTTGTCAAGCAAAAATCAGAAATCATTTTGTTTTTTGTCAGAAAAAACCTCAAATTTAATATAAAAAAAGAAAAAAGACTTGACATTTATAGAAAAATAAAGTATAATACTGATTCGGTACGGGAAAATTTTTTCATCCCGTCTCCTTACCGCAAGCAGGACTTGCGGTCATAAGTCCATAGGGAGGTTTAATATGGATAACAAAATCAACTTTGCTTATGAATGTATGTTCATTGCCGACGTTTCCGGAAACGATAACGCCGAAGCAACCGTGAACAAGTTCGTAAGCCTCGTCAAAGAAAACGGCGAGATCATTGACGTCACCGAATGGGGCAAACGCCGCTTTGAGTACCCCATCAACGACAAGGCCGAAGGTTACTACACTATCGTTACCTTCCGCTCCGCTCCCGAGTTCCCTGCTGAACTCGAAAGACTTCTCAACATTGATGAGAATGTTATGCGTACCCTTATTCTGAAACTCGACGAAGCTGAAGCTGAAAAGGCTGCCCGCCGCGCCGCCGATAAAGCTGCCGCTCCTGCCGTAGAAGAAGCTCCCGCTGAGGATGCTCCTGCTGCCGAGGATGCTCCTGCTGCCGAGGATGCTCCTGCTTCTGAGGATGCTCCTGCTGCCGACGCCGAGTAATCTCCGACGTTTTTTATACAGAGGTAAGTTATGGCTAATCTCAACCTGAATAAAGTTATTCTCTGCGGTCGCCTTACCGCCGATCCCGAACTCAAAACGACTCCCTCCGGCATTTCCGTGGTGTCCTTCACCCTCGCCGTCAACCGTCGTTTCCGTTCAGCAGACAACAACAATCAGCCTCAGGCGGATTTCATCAATATCGTCGCTTGGAGACAAACCGCTGAGTTTATTGCCCGCTACTTCAAAAAAGGCTCTTCTCTCTGCGTTTCCGGTAACATTCAGACAAGAAAATGGACCGATCAGCAGGGTCAGAACCGCTATGCCACCGAGGTCGTCGTGGAAGACGCTATGTTCGTCGATTCCAGAAACGAAGGACCTTCACGTGACAATTCTTCGGCAAATAACGCTTTCGGAAGCGAGCCTTACGCCACTCCCGGTGCTGCCGACAGTTTCGACATTGTCAAAAATGACGACGATCTCCCCTTCTGATAAGGGAATTCTAAATTTTTAAGGAGAATTTATTATGGATAGACAGCCTGAAAGAGAACGCGCTCCCCGCGCAGCTCGTCCCGCCAACGCTAATCGCCGCAGAAAGAAAGTCTGTGTTTTCTGCGAAGAAAAGATCAACTACATTGATTACAAAGATGCCGGTCGTCTCCGCAAGTTCATTTCCGAACGCGGAAAGATCCTTCCCCGCCGCATCTCCGGTACCTGCGCAAAGCATCAGAGAGAACTCCAGACCGCTATTAAGCGTGCCCGTCACGTTGCTCTCCTGCCCTACGTCGGCGACTGATTTATACTGATCAAATGGGGTGTTAAAAAACTCGATAACGAGTTTTTTAACACCCCATCTTGTATTACTGATCCTCCGAATCTTTCCTGCGGCTTTGGCGGTCTTTATCGGAAATCATCCGAGGACCGTTTTTTTATGAGATCGAATGCCGGCAGTGCCCCGAGTCCGAGGATACACAGCCACACAAGAATATTTCCTACTGCAGTATACGGCGTTTTCGTGTGTGAGATCTCCACGTTTTCCGCTGCAATTCCCTCTACCAGTGGTTGGAGTCGTTCTTTCACCCTTCCTTTGGCATCGATCACTGATGACACGCCCGTATTGGCTGCACGTATTATCGGTCGTGCATTTTCGATTGCACGCAGACGCGCCTGCCTCTCATGCATCCATACGGCACACGATTCTCCGAACCATGAGTCATTCGTTGACAGCAGAATAATCTCGGCTCCGTTTTTTACAGACTCCCTCGCAAGATTTTCATAAATAGAGTCAAAACAGACCAGAACTCCGTATCTGACCTCGTTTCCATTCTTCGTTTTCGCGCATATCACAGTTGCATCATCTCCGGGGACAATATCACGGCTCAGCATTGAGAGTTCCGTGAGCGGAGGAACAAGGAATTCAAAAAACGGCCTCCATGGAAGATATTCCCCGAAAGGAACAAGACGACGCTTGGCATATTCTCCGCCCGCGCTTCCGTCAGAGTTGAAACTGCGTATCACATTACTGAAATTATTATCTTTATCAAAATCGAAACACCCGACAAAAAGAGTGACTTTGCAATCCCTGGCAAGTTTTTCAAATGTTTTCTCATTTTCTCCGCCCGAAGAGACTACATAAGGATACGCGGTTTCCGGCCACAAAACCACATCAGCACCCGTTTTTGCGGCTTCTTCCGTATATTTGGTGTATCTTTCCAAAGTCATACCGGAGGAGCCGGAATCCCATTTGTCTCTTGACGAAATGTTTCCCTGAACGGCGGCAGCCTTCACCGTCATCACTTCCCCATTCTCTCCGGTTACGGAGGTGGGAATAAAGAAAAGTACAGTCCCTGCGATCAAGTCAGCAAAGACAAGCGACAGGGCAAGCAGGCTGCGTAATCTTAATTTGTCTTCATAAAGACCTTGTGCCGCAAGAAATGACACGGAAACAATGAGGAAAGTTATCAGATATGACCCCAAAATTGAAGCCGGCATTACCGTCAGAGTAAAATTCCCGACCAATTGTCCGAGTGAGAGTCTTCCCCACGGAACTCCGGTCCATCCGTGCGTCATAGTCCATTCAAAGACCGTATAAAGTGCGGCTGCCGTGAAAGGACGAAGCAGTGTATGTTCCCTCAATGTCCGCAGGCGCGAAAGTGAAACAAACAGTACGAATGCAAGTCCTCCCGCAGCAGCGGCAAGAAACGACATTCCTAAACAACCAAGCAGTACTACTGCTATTGCATACCCGCGGCTCATTCCGGTAAAATCAAGGGGATACATACTGATAAACCAATGGTATATCACAATGTATTCCGTCATAAAGAACAGCAGTCCGAGCCCGTATATGCGCAAGGTTTCTTTTGCCCTGCGTCTTTTTCCTTTTTTCCCGATTTTTGTTTCGTTACTGTCGGCAACGGAATAGAGGACAAGTGCCGCAGGGACAAAAGCGATCCATTCTGCGACCGCCCCGACCGCCGTGGGAAATGAAACACAGGTGCCCATAAGCAATCCCGAAAAAATCAGGTACAGTATTTTCCGCCCGCGCCTCTCGGGATGACTGAGCCGTTGGATTCTATCTTTCATTTTATTTTTTATTTTTCAAAATCAGCACAAAACCACACGGCAGAATGAGGAAGCGAATATTCTTTACCCGCAAGATAGTCAAGAACATCTCCGGCCTTCTCAAAGTCAAAACGCACTCGGTAAGAGTACAGAGCCTGCCACTTATATCCGCGTTTTTTATCTTCGCGATTCACGCCGTATTTCCCTTCTCCGAGCAGAGGATGCCCTATATGAGCCATACTTGCACGGATCTGATGCGTTCTGCCCGTAAAAAGTTCAACTTCAAGCAGACTGTCTCCGTCATTTTCCGCAAGCACACGATAGCCGGTCTTTATTTCGCGCCAGCCGTTTTTTACCGGCTGTTCCTTATCGGAAATGCTCACGGTATTCGTCTTATTGTCTTTGCGCAGCCAGCCTTCAAGCACGTCATGCTGCTTCGGCATCCTTCCGTGGACCGCACACAGATAGAATTTCTTGACCTGCCCCGATCTGATACGCTCATTCATATCCCGGAGTGATGCGGCATTCTTTGCCGCTATGACAATCCCTCCGGTATTACGGTCGATACGGTTGCAGAGAGCGGGCGCAAACGACTGTTCTTTTTCGGGATCATACTCTCCCTTACGGAACAGATAAGCTTGCAGGTGCATAATAAGGGTATTATCTCTTCCCTCGTCATCCTCATGGACGAGCACGCCGGGACGTTTATTCAGGAGAATGATGTTTTCATCCTCGTAAACAACGTCGAGTTTCGGCTCTATCCTTCCGACAGCACCGCTGTCTTCCTGCGGCGAGTCAAAAAATTCGTCTCTGATAAACAGTTCCACCTCATCACCTTCGCACAGCCGTGTGTCCGGCTCCGCTCTGTGACGGTTGAGCTTGATTTTCTTGGTACGCAGAAATTTATACATCAGCGACTGCGGCATTCCCTTCACCGCTTTGGTGAGAAATTTGTCAAGTCTCTGACCGGCATCGTTTTTTTCGATTTTCAGTATTCTCATTTCAGTTTAATATGGGGGGTGTATCACTTGAGTGATCCACCCCCGTGGGATATGTTTCTGATGCAAAAATGCAGCAGAAACAAATATTGTGCAAAGCAGTGGGTTTCCGACCACTGTTTTGCAGGGACTGCCGCAAGTGCGGCAGTCCCATAAAGTCAATTAATTAATGTTAATTATTTGGTACCGAAGATACGGTCACCGGCATCTCCGAGACCGGGAACAATATATGCGTTTTCATTGAGGTGATCGTCAAGTGCGGCAACAAAAATATCAACATCAGGATGTTTCTCCTGCAAAACGGCAACGCCTTCGGGGGCAGCCACAAGAGCCATGAATCTGATGCTGCGGCAGCCGTGCTTTTTGAGCATATCAAGAGCGTCGCAGGCAGATCCGCCGGTCGCAAGCATCGGGTCTACAAGTATAACTATTCTGTCCTCAATATCGTTAGGAAGTTTGCAATAGTATTCAACAGGTTTGTGAGTCGTGGGATCACGGTAAAGACCGATATGCCCGACTTTCGCTACGGGAACAAGACGGCGCAGACCGTCGACCATTCCGAGACCGGCACGCAGAATCGGAACCACGGCGAGCTTCTTGCCGGCGATCATTTTCGCCTTCATTTTGCAGATCGGAGTTTCAATATTTACGTCTTCGAGAGGAAGATCGCGGGTAAGTTCATAACCCATCAGCATTGCGATCTCATCAAGAAGTTCACGGAAATCCTTGGACCCGGTCTTCTTGTTGCGCATTATGGAAAGTTTGTGGGTGATAAGAGGATGATCAACGATGTGTAAGGTACTCATTTTGCAGCACTCCCTTTTTCATTTTCATTCTTTTTCTGTTCTTAGTCAAAGTCCGGCAGCATCGGAACATCTGCTCCCGAGGTACCGCGCGTCCCGTGATCAGGCTGCGGGACACCATCGACTTCTTTCTATTTTATTATACTCCATTCTTTCTCTTTTTTCAAGTCGATTTTGAAATAAATACGCGGTAATTGAAGTTTTTCGTTTCAAAAACACTTTTTTGACCGGACAGGTGTTTACATCCGAACAAAAAAATGCTAAAATATAAAAAAGCAAAGAACAGCCGGCTTCGGCTGCGGTATTATTCCGGAGAAAAAAATGCAGAACAGATATAAAGTCGGGATCATGACTCTCGGCTGTAAAGTTAATTTATATGAAAGTGAGGCATTGAGCGAACGACTTGCAAAACTCGGTGCCGATGCTGTTCCAGCCGACGGGCACTGCGACGGATACATAGTCAACACCTGCACCGTGACTGCCGAGGCAGACCGCAAATCCCGTCAGATGATACGCCGCCTTCATCAGCGCGATCCGCATGCGCCGATCGTGGTAACGGGCTGCACAGTCCAGACGTCCCCCGAACAACTTTCGCAGATAGACGGAGTCGTCGCCGTCTGCGGAAATGCGGAAAAGCTCAGGTGCGCCGATCTTATTATGGATGCACTTTCATCGGGGTTGCCGGACTCCCCCCTTGTTTCCGTGCCTTCCCTTGACGGTGCCGGATTTGAAAAAATGAGTCTGACAGCCTTCCCGCGTACCCGTGTTTACGTTAAAATCGAAGACGGATGCGAAAACCGCTGCTCCTACTGCGCCATTCCCGGTGCCCGCGGTCCCGTACGTTCAAAAAATCCCGACGACGTAATTGCAGAGATCATCGGATTCTGCCGCGCAGGCTGCCGCGAGATCGTGCTGACGGGCATTGAAACAGCATCCTACGGACGGGATCTTGACGGAGTGACTCTCGGCGGACTTCTTCGTAAAGTGGACTCTGTCTGCGGAGATTGCCGGATTCGACTCGGTTCTCTCGATCCCTCTCTTTTCCGTCAGTCATTCGTTGACGAGATAAGGGGACTTTCATCACTTGCTCCTCATTTTCATATTTCCCTTCAAAGCGGAAGTTCACACATTCTTGCGGGAATGAGAAGAAAATACAATGCAGACGGCGCACGGGCGGCAATGGATCGGATAAGAGAAGCGATTCCCGGTGTTCTCTTCACTACCGACGTGATCGTCGGATTTCCCGGGGAAACAGAAGAAGACTTTGAAGAAACCAAGCGTTTTCTTGCAGATGCAAAATTTCTGAATGCCCATATTTTCCCATACTCACGCCGCCGCGGCACACCTGCGGCAGCATTTCCGGATCAGGTACCCGAAGATATAAAACATCGCCGTGCCGCTGAACTCTCCGCCATCCAACACGGGATCAGACTTGATCTTCTGAACTCAATTATTGCCTCCGGAGGCACTCACGAGGTGCTGTTTGAAACTTTTGACGAGGGACGTGCAGTCGGACATTCCGCATCATTTCTTGAAGTCAGCGTCCCCTCGGCGCAAAACCTTCACGGCAAAACATTTCCCGTCCGGCTTACATCCACTGACGGCGGACTTGTTTTCGGTGAGATCGTTGAATGAGTGTTCAAAAGGATAAAAAATGATCGTAAATGAATTTCAAAAACGTGCCCTTCCTCTGAGGATGGGCACAGTCGGCAATTTCCGTCAATGTGACGCGCATTATCTTGAACTGATACGCAAAGATCTTGAACTTGATCTCACCGTCGGGGATTTGATGCATCTGCAGGGCGTGTTCCGTGCTCTTAAACGTGATCCCTATGTGACGGAACTGTATTTCTGTGCCGCCGGTATCAGAAGTGCATGCCGCTTTCCCGAGTCCGTGATTGTTCCGTCTCTGTCGTCTTCAGATCCTGATATAACACAACTTTTCGGAAGTCTTGTAAGCCGTTACAACCGATATTACGGAGGCAGGGAAATTCCGCCTTCACTGATCTCCCTTGCCGAGTTTGCCGCTTTCACTCCCGAAGCACGTGACAGGGTTAAAAGTCTCGGCTTCAATGCGAACGTCGCCATTTCAGATTCTCCCGTTTCCTGCCGTCCGGTTATTGGCAGCACGGAAATTATTGATACCGGAAAATATATACTGACTCTTTCACAAGGTGCTCAAATGAAAATCGGTCAACGGGAATTCGGCACTATGTTCTTCCCTCTTCCCGGCTGTTCCGACCAAGAGTTTCTCAAAAGAGCATATTCGCTCTTTTCAATCGCAGAGCCATCAAAAAATGAGAGTTACGTTCTTCCGCTTTCCGGACGCGGACTTATCCGCGATGTTGCCGCCGTATGCCGTGATGCCCGCATTGACTGCGGCGCACTTCCGGGTATGCCGTACTTTGCCGACGCTGTCTTCGGAGCCTATACTCCCTCGTTTATCATTTTTTGCGATGCAAAAGACATAACGCCGCTTGCGGAAAAAGCCGGGGAATACGGAGTAGGTTTCTCCGTTCCGATACGCACAACGGGAAACCGCGGATTTACCGTTACGAGTTCATCGGGAACCCTTCCCGTATCTATGACGCTTCTCGACGCTCTTGATTACCGTGTCCCGATAGAGCTCAAAGCCGGGCGCGAAAAAATTACGCTCTCTGCCTCAGGAGATCTGCCGGACAACGGATATTCTTTTCAATGTAAAAAACTCCCTTGTTCTCTTTTTGCCGAAGAACTTTCCGGAACTGACGTCTACGGACTTCTTGACCGAAAACTCCCAAGCATTGACGAAGAAAACAAGGATTTTGCCGTGCTTGCCGGCACACTTTCCGCGGATTCTCCCGACACGGTCCCATTGATCCTCACGATTGACGCCGTATGCCGTAATCGGAACCGCAGAATTGCCGGGGCAAATTTCTTCCTCGAAAAAAAGAATTCTCTGACTTTATTTATTATTTCACAGAAATGATTTTAAAAAGACATAAAAAAGAGAACATTTTTTGAGAAAAAATTGATAAAACCCTTGCTTTTTTTTGAGAAATGTGATATAATAACGCTTGTTGTATGTAATTCAGACTTCTATATAGTCTAAGGAGGTGTCAGGAATGGCAAAATGTTGCGTTTGCGGTAAGGGTGTTGTTTTCGGAAATACTGTTTCTCACTCCCATCGTAAGACTAACAGAGCGTGGAAACCCAATATCCGCAAGGTCAAGGTAGAAGAAAACGGTACCGTTAAGACCGTTAGCATCTGTGCGCGTTGTCTGCGCACCATGAAAAAGGCTCAGAACGCCTGATTTTCAAGGGACTGCCCGTCGGCAGTCCCTATGCTTTTTTATGGAAAAAGGAGGAGGATCATGATTTGCGTTACCGATAAACGTATTCCGGATTATGCGTCTGATGCTCTTTTACGACTTGGTTTTGATATAGTCAGACTTCCACCGCTTTCCTCTCTTCCCGCGCCCGTCGCGTCTCACGCCGATCTTTTGATTTTCACGCTTGGGGACAACCTCCTTGTCCGCCGCGAATACTTAACAACGGCAAATGAAGAAATCAGCAAGATCGCCGGATACGGTTGTATGAATATTGTTATCACTGACTCGACCGCGGGAGAAAAATATCCTTCCGATGTAGGATTCTGCGCGTGTACTGCGGGAAAATATCTGATTTGTCGTGAGGATGTTACAGATCCCATACTTCTCAGCCTTGCCGCAGACAACGGACTTGAAACTCTGAATGTGCGTCAGGGATACGCAAAGTGTTCCTGCGCCGTGACAGCAGACGGATCCGTTATCACTTCCGACAAAGGTATTGCTGAATCTCTGAGAAAACGAGGAGTTGACGTGCTGACAATAAGCGCAGGAAACGTCTGTCTTCCGGGATATGACACCGGTTTTATCGGCGGCTGCTGCGGACTTTGCGGTAATGTCCTTTTCTTTGTCGGAGACCTCCGATCTCACCCCGATCACGCTCTTATCGAAGATTTTTGCCTCCGTCACGAAACAAGTATTTTTTCCCTTACAAGTCAAAAAGGCTTACTCGCAGAACCGCTGTTCGATGTGGGAAGTTTATTTTTTATTTAAGGCAACACCGCACAATTCACGGCTTACGCCTTGACAGCGCATATGCTTGCATCTTTTCCGTCATACTTCACAAAATTTCGTTGAAATAGAGAAACTATTCCTTCCTCATTTTGTATCGTCTGACGAAAAATCTGACGTCGCATCTGCACCGTCAGATTTGTGCGGTATTGCCTTAAAAAAGTCGTTGCACATACAGAATATTTTTCCACTTCCTACGCCTGCAATAAGAATGTCAACATTCCGGTATATATTCATCCGGAAAACAGTGTAATCAGTATTATCAAGACGAGACCAAATAAATGACATTTGTATCTCACAAGTAGTTTTGCAATGGCAATATTACAGTGATTGTTATTGTAAAAAACACACAAGTAATTGACAGTATCTTTGGTTTGTGATAAAATATATGCTGCTACACAGATGCATAAAATTTCTCACTTACGGGAAAATACTTTGGTAAAAGGTGTTTTCTTTCTTTACTCATACCCGTAAGTGGAAGAGCATTGTGTAGCAGCAATGAGGGACAGCACTTTTTCGGTGCGTCTTTTAATGGGACACACTTTTTATATTAATATTTCGAGGTTCAGATCATATAAAAGATTATTCATATCAATTATTCCAATACCTTTTGTCAATCCGAATAATATTGCATTGTCGCGCTCATTCTTTCCATATAATTGCGGATAACCCGTAATTTTCAATAACTGCTGTGATTCTTCAGCAGAGAGTTTAAAACCGAAACATAGCATTACCACCTTATCACGAGAAGGCACTTTTGCCCCGGAAAAAATTTGGTATGCATAATGTACTTCTATTCCGGATTGAGCAATGACATCGGATTTTTTAAGACATTTATCATTAAGCAAAACAGCAAGCACTCTGTCTATTTTCATAAATGATTGTGATAATTCTTCACGGTTAGCTTCTCTGTATTCGCAATAATCATCACTTTTTTTCATCATATCAATCAATTCTTGAGTGGTTTTTTTCATCAAAAAAGTTTCCTATCTTAAGAAGTAGTGCCTGCAATGGAGGCTTACATAATGACGAGTTCAGTTGTAAATTCATTTATATATGAAAATCTCAAACTAATTTCTCAATTTAACAATCAGACAAAATTGTGCATTTATGAACCAACGCATAAATTGTATATTGTTAAAGATGCTGATTTATCCTTCAAGCCAACATATGAGGCAATTATGTCAATAAATAATCCGCATCTTGCAAAAATTTTTTATATAGTTGAAAAGGCAGATCATATCGAAGTTGTACGTGAATATATTTCCGGTGATACCCTTGCTGATTTGGTTAAAAGTCATAAATCACTGGATCCTGATTTGGCTGTTAATATCGCTGCAAATATTTGTGACGGATTATCGGATATTCATAAAATAGGGTATGTACATAGAGATATTAACCCCAATAATATCATTGTCTCATCTGACGGTCATGCAAAGATAATTGACTTTGGAATAGCAAGATGTTTTTCTCAAAGCAAAAATGCGGACACAACGATCCTCGGAACGCCGGGTTACGCAGCACCTGAACAATTCGGCTTTTCTCAAAGTGATGAAAAAACAGATATTTATGCAGTCGGGGTGCTTCTTAATGTTATGTTGACCGGATACTTGCCAAGTGAACAAAAGGCTGACGGGGCACTCGGAAGAATAATTGATAAATGTATCGAGATAGATTCACGACACAGATATAAAAACATTAATGATCTGAAAGAAGCAATATATAACAAACTTCAGGGCGACAGTCCCATGGACAGAGTAATTAAACAAATTCCCGGAATAAGAAGTCAAAACACATTAGTGGTAATACTGTCGATTATTGGCTATTTTTGCGCAATCATTTTTTCAATAGCTGTTTTTTCAACCGTTAAGAACGGCTCATTTTTTCAAACTACTATTTCGTGGTTATTGTGCTTTCCTGTTCCTTATTTCTGCTTCAATAACTTTCTCAATATCTGGAACAGACTACCTTTTTCCTGCGGTGCGAGCAAAAGAAATCAAAGAATAGTATATACGTTTTTAGGCATTATGTCAATATTATTTGGACTTATCATCTTTGGACTTATCAATTCCTGACTGATTATATCCTAAAAATCCTTTTTTAGGTTATTCTGTCAGCATAACAATTTTTTTAAAAAATCCGTATAATATCTTTGTAATCAGTTTAATAAGGAGGTTTGTTATGAAAACAGCAAAGTTGGTTATCGGAATTATCAGTATCGTTCTTTTTGGATTAATTCTGTTTCAATCGTGTGCGGCGGGAATAGGCAATTCACTCGAAGGAAACGGTGAAACAAGCGGGAGTTCCGGCGCATTCCTCGCCCTTTGTATGCTAACAGCCGGAATTGTCGGCATTGCAACAAGAAAAGGAATAGCTGGCGGTTTTGTATCCGGCGGTTTTTATGCTCTCGGGGGACTGATCGGCATATCAAACTACGGTTCATACGGTGACTTGAAAATTTGGTCGATACTGAGTTTTATCTTTGCCGTTGTATTTATTATCGGCAGTATTATGACAAAAGGCAAAAATAATAAAAACGGAAACGAAACTTGACTCACAGACATCCGGTAAAAGAAAGGACATAAAAAATGAAAAAAATTTTATCTATTCTTATCGCAATTCTTATGTTATGTTCGTTAGGCAGCTGCACTTTCGATACCAATCCGAGCGAAACTAAACAAATTGGCAATAGCACCGAAAATGAAACCACACCAACCGAAACAAAACCTTCGGACCCCATCAAAAAAGATATTACTATAACCGAGCAGGTTTGCTTTGAGCATGACGGAATAAAAGTTACTGCAAAATCAATTACAAACGATAGCATCTGGGGAACAGGCATAAAACTATTGGTTGAAAATAATTCCGATAAAGATTATTCTGTGAGTTCACATGCAGTTATTGTAAACAACTGTATGGTTTCATCATTGTTTTCATGTCAGGTTGCCGCAGGTAAAAAAGCAAATGAAACCCTTTATTTGTCTTCATCATCGTTAGAAGCTGCCGGAATAACGAATATCGGACAAATTGAAGTTTACTTTTATGTATACGACAGTTCTTCATATACCACAGTATATGAAGCTGAATGTACAACTATAAAAACCTCTCTATATGACACAATGGATACGAAAGTCAACGATACAGGATATGAATTATATAATAAAGATGGAATCCGCATTGTTGGCAAATATGTTGATGAAAGCACAATCTGGGGTTCATCCGTTTTGCTTTTCATAGAAAATAATACCGATCAAAACATCACTGTGTCGTGTAATGATATGTCAATAAACGGTTTTATGGTTACATCTCTCTTGTCTTCTACTGTATATAAAGGTAAATACACTATTGATGATATAACCATTCTTTCAAGTTCACTTGAAGAAAACGATATTAAAAGTATAGATACGATTGAATTAAAATTCCATATCTTCAATTCTGATACATACAAAACAATTGTTGATACAGATGTAATAAAATTCAACGCCAAATAATTTTTTGAGCAGGCATGGTTAAAATCCATGTCTGCTTTTTTTACGAATAGCATAATCAATATAACTACAAAAGGATACGGCAAAACCCTTTTATGTTTACCGTATCCCATTTGCCGCTATCCTTTTGAACACACCTCAAAATCGGCTTTTTTTATGAAAATATCCCGGTGGAAAGATAATGTTCACCGGTATCGGGAAGAATTGCAACCACGGTCTTGCCTGCATATTTTGGATCTTCTGCGATCTTTCTTGCACAGTACGCCGCACATCCGGATGAAATGCCGACAAGAAGTCCCTCCCGGCGGGCGATCCTTACCGTTTCCTCTATGGCATCTTCGTCGCTTACGGTTATTACGCGATCAACAAGAGCGGAAGAATAGTTCCCGGGTATAAAATTCGCTCCTATTCCCTGAATCTTATGCGCCCCCGATCTGCCCTCCGTTATCACCGGGGATGACGCGGGTTCGCATCCGACGATTTCAATGTCGGGATTCTTTTTTTTCAGATACGCCGCACATCCGCAGAGTGTGCCTCCCGTTCCTATCCCTGCTACAAGAACGTCTACCTTCCCGTCTGTATCCTCCCATATCTCCGGTCCCGTCGTGGCATAATGGGCAGCGGGATTTGCCGGATTATCAAACTGAGACGCAATAAATGACCCCGGGATCTCACGCGCGAGTTCCTCTGCCTTTTCAATGGCACCGGACATTCCTTTTTTACCGTCAGTCAGTACGATTTCAGCTCCATACGCGCGTATTAACGCTATGCGCTCAGCACTCATGCTGTCGGGCATTACGATAATGACACGCAGTCCCATCGGAACACCGTAGGCGGCAAGTCCGATTCCCGTGTTTCCGCTCGTTGGTTCTATCACCACCCCGCCCTCACGTGGAATTCGTCCGCGGTCAAGCGCGTCGTCAAGCATAAAGATTGCTGCGCGATCTTTCGCGCTTCCCGCAGGGTTGAAACTTTCAAGTTTATAGAGCAGCGCAGCACCGAGTTGAGGCAAAGTATGCAGGAGAGGAGTCCCGCCGACAAGTTTCCTCATTGATTCATATACTCTCATTTCCGATCCGCCTTTCGTCTGTTTTTTATTTTATTATACTTCCATACCACGACATTGTCAAGTTTTTCCCCGTCACAGCCGCTGAAATGACTTTTTCGGACAAATTCTCTTTTTCCACGGCATTTTACTTCGTCTTCCCCCTTGACCTCGGCAGACAAATGTTGTATAATATAAAAGAATATGTACGTTAGATTTTTCACCATACACAGGACGGAGAAAAACACCATGAATCTGAATATTGATTTCAAGAAATTCTTTATTCTTTTGCTGGCACTGATAGTTTTGTTTACACCGACTTATATTGCGATAGCAAACTACCACACCACAAAAGAAAATCCGCAGAATGTGGATGCAACCATGCTTACAATAAAAGACCCCGACGGAAGAGTAACTACGGCTACTTCGAAGAATGACACTCAGAATCTGATCCCACTTTTCAAATCCATTAACTCCGGCGGTTCTTCCGTTGCTTCTCTGCCCGAAAACATTTCGGGCACTGCTTTCCTGCTTGCGACATTCGTGACGGGAGATGAGGAGATTTCTTATAAATACTATTTCTCAACCGATTCATCATCTTGCTACTACACTGACGGGTCCGGAAATAATTTCCGTATTTCCTCTTCGTCAGCTAAGGCTTTCCTCGGCACAGGACTCTCTATCTACCTCTACCGCAATGCTACTCCCCCCACAATGACCGTCGCGGATAACGTCGAGATCAAACCTGCCGTACTCAAATGGAATTACCTCGTTACCGGAAACACTTTCCAGGAACACGTCGAGGAAAACAAAGATCCCGTTGTCCTTACCGACGTAGGAAACGTACTTGCCCCCTCCTTTGATATTGAGCCGAGCGCATGCACGCTGAAAGTTTACGCGGGAAACAGCACAACGCCCGTATGGGACGGAAGGTATGATCAGCTCTCTGCCCTCAATCCCGCACGCAACACCACGTACAGATTTGAAGTTTCTGCTCAGTGGGCACAGGAAGCAGGAAGTCAGTATTACGGTACTGCATCTTACAGTTACTCCGTTTTTGTTTCTGCTCCTGCGGTATTTAAACTCAGCCGAAGTGCGATCTATCAGGGCGAATTCGCCGTAATTTCCGTTTTAAATGTTTCCGATCCGTCAGCAATCACGATCACCTGCGATCACAAACTGAACTACACTCCCGTGTTTTATGCCGATACCACAGACGGAAATGAGAGTGCCCATGCACTGATCCCGATCAGTTACGGACTTGAAAAAGGCACTTACGTCTTCACCGTTTCCTACGGTGTCAGCAGCGAGAATCTTTCCCTGCTCGTGGAAGACTACCGGTACGGATACAAATCCGGTACAAGTGCCGTATCCAAAGAACGTGTCGATACGCTCTACACCGACTCCGATATCAAAGAATACAACGATCTTTTAAAATCCATATGTTCATCTTCCGAAAACGTCAAATACTTCTCCGACAAATTCCTCAACTATGAGACTGCCGGTGTCCTTACTGCAAAGGGTGCGGCAATCAAAGCAGGTTTCGGGCGTTTTATCACTCTGAAAAACAGTTCCGGAAAGACATACGAACATTCCGGAATTGACTTTGCGGTATCCGCAGGAGTTGAGATTCCCGCAATGAACAGCGGAAAAGTCGTTTTCGCCGGCAGTTGTGATATCCTCGGCAACTTTGTCGTGATCGACCACGGCTTCGGACTCAAAACGTGGTATGCTCACCTGAGCGAACTCTCCGTTTCCGTCGGAGATATTGTCACAAAGGCTCAGTCTGTCGGAAAGAGCGGAGACACAGGACTTACAGAACCCGGTCGTGTGCACGTTGGTGTGACGGTATACGATATTCCCGTGGCTCCGTACGACATCTGGGCAAACGGCGTGGTTTTCGCAAATTTTGAATAATATTTCCCACGATACAAAAAACATCCTTTCGTAAAGAAAGGATGTTTTTTTATCGCGTTTTATTAGTCTTCTTCACCGAACATCTCGGTGCGTTTCTGCTTCATCTGCTCTTCAAGCATCATTTCCTTGACTTTCATGAGTCTTGCACGACTGCCGCGTTCATCTTCGTCAAGTTTCATTGATATAGATTTTATCGCATCAAGATATCCCGGCATAAGAATGTACTCGAGTGCATTTACCCGCCTGCGTGTACGTTCTATCTCGGCTGCAAGCAGCGACACGGTCTTTTCAAGTTCGGCAAGTTTTACCATATCCCGCGCAAGATCTGAAAGTTCTTCAAGTGCCGCGTCGAGTCCCGGCGGTGTAAAAGCAAGTCCGTAATTGATCCCCACTTCAATATCACCGCCGTCAAATTTCGGTACTTCAACGCTCATCAGATTCGTCAGATCCACGTTCACCGCCGCTTCCCCCGTAGGCGCAAGAAGTGCTTCTTCAAGTATCCTCGGATTACCCACTGCTCCTGCGGCAGTGAAAGATGCATAGTACGCCCTCAGACGCTCCTCCACCGAAGCTCTGACACGTCTGTCTTCGCGGACAACTTCAAGAAAGCGTTTCATCAGTTCATCGCGCTTATCTTTCAGCAGTTTATGACCGCGGCGTGATGTGGCGTATTTGTTTTTCAGTTTTTTGAGTTCCATCCGAGTGGGATTTACCCGTATCTGTGCCATTTCAAATCTCCGGAAATCGTTTTTCTATCAAATGCCTTCGCTCTGTACGGTCAGTTTTCGTCCTTTTGCGGCCAATACTTCTCAACGAACTGCGGCTTTATTCGCTTCATTTCGCTCTTCGGCAGGATCGACAGCAGTTTCCACCCGAGATCAAGCGTCTCTTCGATCGTTCGATTCTCGTAAAAACCCTGATTGATATATTCCGCCTCAAAAGCATCGGAAAACTTTGCATATAGTCTTTCGATCGGCGTAAGTGCAGCCTCTCCCAAAACGACCATAAGTTCCTTTGCTTCTTTTCCGCGGGCATAACTTGAAAACAGTTGATTCATTACTCCCGCGTGATCCTCACGCGTCTTTCCCGCTCCGATCCCCTTATCTTTCAGACGGGAGAGCGACGGAAGAACGTCTACCGGAGGCATATAGCCTTTTCGGTACATTTCTCGTGACAAAATTATCTGTCCCTCTGTGATATATCCCGTAAGGTCGGGGATCGGGTGAGTCTTGTCGTCTTCCGGCATGGTGAGTATCGGAATCATTGTGATCGAACCTTCCGATCCCATTTTTCGTCCCGCCCTCTCGTAAAGCGACGCAAGGTCAGTATACATATATCCCGGATATCCCCGGCGTCCCGGTACTTCCCGGCGGGCTGCGGAAACTTCACGCAGTGCCTCCGCATAATTGGTGATGTCCGTAATTATGACAAGAACATGCATATTCAGGTCGAAAGCAAGATATTCGGCGGCTGTCAGTGCCATTCGCGGAGTTGAAATACGTTCTATCGCCGGGTCCGACGCAAGGTTGATGAAAAGCACGGTTCGTCCGATCGCTCCCGTACGTTTGAAATCGCTGATGAAGAAGTCTGCTTCTTCAAACGTAATTCCGACAGCGGCAAATACTACGGCAAAATTTGATGAATCACCGCCAAGGACTTTTGCCTGACGCGCGATCTGTGCCGCGAGATTTGCGTGAGGAAGTCCCGATCCTGAAAAGATCGGCAGTTTTTGTCCCCGGACAAGGGTGTTCAGTCCGTCGATCGTTGAAATTCCCGTCTGAACGAACTCCGAGGGATAGTATCTCGCGGCGGGGTTGATCGGAGTTCCGTTGATATCGCAGTACTTCTCCGGAATCAGTCCTGCGCCTCCGTCAATTGCTTCTCCCATTCCGTTGAAAACTCTACCGAGCATATCGGGTGACACCGCGAGTTCAACGCCGTGTCCGGTAAATCTGACCTTGCTCTGTGACAGATTGATACCCGCAGAGGACTCAAATAACTGAACCAGAACGTCATTTCCGTTTACTTCAAGCACACGGCACCGTCTCACCGTGCCGTCGGGCATTACGATCTCGCCGAGTTCGTCATATTTTACGCCTTCTACCCTGCGCACGAGCATAAGAGGACCGGCAACCTCCTCAATGGTCTTGTATTCCTTGATCATTGTCCTTCCTCCTTACGCTTCCCTCGGGATCAACGCTTCAAGTTGTGCATCGAGTTCCCTTCCTATTTCTTCGTATTCATGACGGTATTCGTCATAGGGGATCGCCTTCGCACGTCCTATCCGTTCACGTACCGGAATTTCCGATATCGCTTCAATGTCTGCTCCGCGCTTTATTGCTTCTCTGCCCTTATCCTCAAAACTGAAAATCAGTTTCAACAGTTCGTACTGTTTATCAAGAGGAGTATAACTGTCATTGTCTCCGAGAGCGTCCTGCTGCAAATAATCCTCGCGCAGTGAACGGGATACTTCAAGAGTCATTCTGTCTTCCGGTGACAGAGCATCCATTCCGACAAGTTGTACGATTTCATTCAGATCCGCTTCAGTCTGCAAAGTTTTCAGACACCGCTGTGTCTGATCCATCCAGTCTCTTGCCACATTATCTCCAAACCATCCTGCAAGTCTGTCACGGTAAAGTGAGTATGAATTAAGCCAGTTTATCGCCGGAAAATGACGGCGGTATGCAAGTGCGGAATCAAGTCCCCAGAAAACTTTGACTATACGAAGCGTTGCCTGCGTCACAGGCTCCGAAATATCGCCTCCCGCCGGAGACACGGCTCCTATCGCGGACAGCGCGCCCTCGCGCTTATCCGAACCGAGACATACGACCTTACCGGCTCTTTCGTAAAACTGCGCAAGACGTGATGTCAGATATGCAGGATATCCTTCCTCACCGGGCATTTCTTCAAGTCTTCCGGACATTTCTCTCAGTGCCTCTGCCCAACGTGAAGTGGAATCGGCTATTATCGCCACGGTATATCCCATATCGCGGTAGTATTCCGCAATCGTGATACCCGTATATATTGACGCTTCACGGGCGGCAACCGGCATATCCGAGGTGTTTGCTATAAGCACCGTCCGCTCCATAAGAGAACGTCCGGTACGCGGGTCGGCAAGCTGCGGGAACTCACGCAGAACGTCAGTCATTTCGTTTCCGCGTTCTCCGCAGCCGATATATACCACAAGATCAACGTCGCTCCATTTTGCAAGCTGATGCTGAACCACCGTCTTTCCCGAACCGAACGGTCCCGGAACGCACGCTGTGCCTCCGCGTGCAATCGGGAAAAGAGAATCAATATTCCTCTGCCCTGTTATCATTGGCTCCTCGGGTGGCAGTTTTTCGGCATACGGACGCGCTGACCGTACCGGCCATTTCTGCATCATGGTCAATTCTTCTTCCGTGCCGTCATCATGTCGAATAACGGCAACGGTATCTGTAACCTTGTATTCACCCGATCGAACGGACACCACAATTCCTTTTTTCGTTTTCGGAGGAACCATAATTTTATGGAGAATGGCTGCTGTCTCTTCCACAGTTCCTATCACATCTCCGGCGCATACTTTGTCTCCGACCTTAACAACAGCATCAAAATGCCACATTTTTTCTCTGTCCAGAGCCGGTGCTTCAATTCCTCGGGTCAGATTTGCACCTGCCATTTCACGCAGAGTTTCAAGAGGACGCTGTATCCCGTCGTATATATTAGTCACAAGTCCCGGTCCGAGTTCAACGGACAATGGTGCTCCCGTAGAGATCACGTCATCTCCGCGTCCTATACCGGCAGTCTCCTCATAGACCTGAACTGACGCACGTTCTCCGTGCATTTCTATGATCTCACCGATAAGCCGGCTGCTGCCGACGCGCACCACGTCAAACATATTAGCGGTTCGCATTCCTTCGGCGATCACAAGCGGTCCTGAGACCTTGAAAACCTTTCCTTCTGTACTCATTTTATGAATTCCTCAAATTACATTCAGAATAACATTATTTTTTTCGGGAATGACATGCATCACAGAACGTCCGCGCCGACTGCACGTTCCACGGCCTCAGTGATAGCCTTCATTCCATATCCGGTATCGCTGCCGGCAGATGGGATCGGTACTATAGCGGGAATCAAATCGTCGCTGTACTTTGCTATATCCTCTTCAAGTCCGACGGCAAAATTCTCACACAGAAAGATCACGGCATATTCGTGAGTTTTTGCAAGCGAATGAAGCGCACGGCGTGCGGATTCCGTATCCTCAGCCTCGACGACTTTGAATCCGAGTGCCATAAACCCAAGCACGTCGGAACGTTTTCCGATCACGGCAACTTTATACATTTTCCAGCCTCAATCTTTCCCGTACGGTATTCGGATCGTTTCCGGCTTCCTTACCGGAGATGATGATCCGAAGGTTTTTGATCTCATATTCAAGCGAGATCACATAGTGTATCAGCGGATATGCTCCCAAAAGACGCATATACGTGATTTTTTTTGTTAATTCAAGAAAAGCGATATCCGCCGCGCGTGCGACATCTTCGAGTCCGGATGCATTTTCAGACATACCGAGAATATCTGATACAATGTTCTCAAATCCTGCTTTTTTTGCCGCATCTGCAATCTTTTCTCTGTCGCCGGAGGCTGATCTTATCACATCAGCGGGAACATTTCCTCCGTCTGAGATAGAATCCGCAAGAAGTGCCGAAGCGTTGTCCTTATTGCGTATACGTCCGATACGCAGCACAGAGATAATATTCGTCAGGTCAATCTTTGCCTTTATAAGTTCTTCAGCAGGTCTGAAACCGACGATTCCGGCAAAATGTCCCATGTCGGCAAAGCATGCCGCATCAATAAGCGTGTCAACAGAACGTGCGGCCCCCGCCGAATCAAGTTCCGCCTTTGCTTTTTTTGCAGCCTTTGACATATTTTCGGGAAGTACGTCAAAAGCACTGTCACCCTCGCTCTCCGCCGCTTTTATGATCTTTTGTGCGGGTACCGTTCCGCAGTCGATCATAAAAGGCTTCGGATCAATGCCGAAATATTGGCATTTAATGGCAGTTTTTACATTATGGCAGTCATAACGCAGGCGTACAAGCGATAAAAGTTCAGTATCCGGACAAAACTCAGCGAGTCGGTCATATGCCGCTGCGAGCATTTCCACAAGAAGTTCCTCACCCTCGTCCGACACACTTGCCGCTTTTTTCTTTCCTTCTTCGGAATTTTCATTCTCATCTTCCGGTGTTTTTCCGGCTTTACCGCTGATCCCTCTGCCGATTTTCTCTCTGAGCCGGATAATTACATCCCCTGCGGTTTTCTCATCCGCAAGTGAAAGCATTTCCTCATCAGTCAAAAGAGACGCAGACATTGCCGCCAGCTTCGCAGACGCGAACGAATATTCATTTTCGGAATAATTTTTTCTTTTTCCGAGATCTGAGATACGTCGGTACAGGTTTTTGGCTTTATTCTTTATCGTTATCGACGACATTTCCGTTCGCCCCCCTTTCCTTTTGTGTCACAAATATGCAAAGCCACATAATGAATATTTAAAAAATCCGTTTTTATTTTTCCGTACGGAACAGCACTTCACATACTCTTCCTTCAAGACGGGTACGCTCCTGCGATATCAGTGCTTCAACAGAGCAATCCACATCTGTCTGTCCGAAATCAAGCAGTACACCGCCGCTGATATGAGCGCATTCTTCCGAAACGACAAAACTGATATCGCTGATTTCTTCACGCAGTCTGCTTTGGATTTCTCCGGCATATAACGCACGATCCCTCTCACAAAATGTGACTGTACATCCGGCAGCTTGTGCGTCTATACGGTTTGCCGCCACAGCCGCCTTTATCTGCGAAATCACGAAATTCTCATATTCTTCCCGTTCAAGACCGCAGATCCTTGCCTTTGCTGCTTCAAATGCGTCGTCAAGAGCCTCACCTTTTGCGGCGAGGATTATGTTCCGCTTCTCGGTTACCGCGGCAGAGTCCGCACGCTGAATGATGCTGCGGCTCTCCGTTTCTATCTCCGCTTCAATAACCGAGCGGAGTTTCGAGATCTTTTCTTCGGTATCATTCCCGATAATGCAGCATTTTTCTGCAGCGGCTGCGGTAATACGGGCGGCATCTTCCCCGGCTTCCCCGAGGACTTTACCGATAACCTTATCCAGCCCGATCATTTTTTACGCGCCGAAAGGAGGGAAAAATACGAACACGAAAGATACGATAAGTGCGAACAGAGCATAAAGTTCAACCATTGCGGTCGCAATAACGCACTTACCCGAAGCATCGGGACGCTTTGCGATAGTCGCAACACCGGCAGACGCAACTCTTCCCTGTCTGATAGCAGAATAGTACCCTACAAAAGCAATAGGCATACATGCAAAGAAGTAATAAAGTCCCTGCTCAATATTTGCCACGGGAGTACCGCCGAGAACGCCTACTTTCGTAATTACGATAAAGGCAACTATAACTCCGTAAAGTCCCTGAGTTGCGGGAAGGGCTTCGAGCAGAAAGCCTTTTCCAAACTTATCGGGATCCTCAGACATCAGTCCGTCAAGTGCCTCACCGACGGACCCCACCGCCTTCGCGCTGCCAAAACCGGGGAGTATTGCCGCAAGTGCAGCACCGATTACGGCAAGCACCTGACCGTTGAGAAGGAATTTGCCAAGCAGATCCCAGAGTGTCATTGAAATTGTTGATTCCATTTTGATTTCTCCTTATTATATTTATTTTTTTAATCAGTTATATTTTGGTTCGGTATATCGCGAACTCGGAAGCATTGGTGAATACGGTCTTCCGCCGTCAATATAAAATTTTCCGAAAAATTCTATATATTGCAGTCGGCTCGTATGAACGAAGCCGGAGAGTGCACTCAGTGCGAGATTCAGTACGTGACCTATCAAAAGGATCACGATCATTACGATCTGCCCCACCACGGGGACTGTTACCATTGTCGCAAGGATATTGAACACCTGGGCGAGCACGGTTCCCGACAGAGCAATTGCGAGAATTCTCGCATATGAAATCACGTCGGAACCGAAATTTATCAGTCCGTAAAGTGCCAGCAGTCCTTTGACCGGCTTTTTGAGCCAATTCTTTTCATTCCTGCCGCCTGTGATTATCAATGCAGCAACGGCTGAGATCAGTACCCATTTCCCAACATCCGGTGAAATTATGAGAAGTGCAATTCCCGCGTAAAGCACCCAAACAAGACCTACGTCGCAAACGGCATCGATCTTTCTGCCCTCTCTCCACAGGATCGCAAAATTCACCGCTTGTCCCGCAAGCAGGTGTATCACGCCCGCCGCAAGTCCTATTATCAGAAATGTCATGGGATCAAGCACCGGATCCACCACAAGTGCAAGGGTGGACGGAGGCGTCACTTCGGGAAAATACGTTTTCATTATTGCAATCGGAAGATCCCCGAAATATCCGCCGAAGAGAACTCCCGTTATAATACTTCCGATTCCGCAAAAGCCGAACATATTGAAAGCTCGTTTTGTCGACTCGGGCAGGTGCAGGATTTTCGGTGCAAGAAATCCGCCGAGAACGAGGAGCAATCCGTATCCGACGTCGGCAAGCATCAGCGCAAACAAAATTACGTAGCAGATACCCATGATAAACGTAGGATCGTAAGTCCCGTAGGCGGGAAGCGAATACATTGCAACTACCCACTCAAAATTCCGTGCAAAGGCATTGTTTTCGAGTTTTACCGGAACATTATCATTTTCGTCCGGATCGGAAAGTTCGTAGGCACAGTCGGTCTTTTCAAGCACAGCGGCTGTTTTTTCTTCCCGAACTGCCGGCACCCACCCGCGAAGTATGACACAGTTCTTCGTGGCGGCAAGACGCTCACGAAGACGTGCTTCGGCAAGTTCCGTTCCTATCACGTCCCAATAGGTTTCAAGTACTTCGATATTTTTCGCAGATTCTCGTATCATGCTGTCCGAGTCTGTCTTCTCTTTTTCGATTTCTTTGAGCCTTTCGCTGCATTTCCGAATTAATTCAGCAGCAGTCCCCGAAGCCTCACCGAAATCGGCACGGACAAATCCGCACATATTAAGGCGTCTGAGCACACTCGGGGCATCTCTGGCGGCGGAAATGAAAACCATATTCCGCATTGTCGCAGAAGAATAGACCTCTCGGTAGGCCGCCGCCTCATCTTTCAGTCTTTCATCGAGGACGTCGTCCGTCACGGTGACGGGAACTGCGCCAAGGATAAATTTTGTACTTTCGGTTCCCGAAAAATCCACGGGATACTCATATTCACGCCACGGTTCAAGAGTCCTCAGGAATGAAATAATAGTTGTTTCTTCCTTTTCGAGAGCCTCAAGTTCCTCTTTTCGGGAAATAATCCCGTCCGCTATTCTTTGTGCGTCGGCAGGACCGCCTGCCTTTACGAAGTCGTCGGGATCGGTCTGCAATTTCCGCTTCCCGTTTTTCTTTTTTCGGTTACTGTACCGATAAAGGGGTTCGAGAGCTGATTCCACGCTCTGTTGACGTTTTTCGCAGTCCCGGATCCGTTCGGATGCATCAAAACGCGTAATATCGTCGTCTTTGAGAGGGGTGACCTCAACATCAACGCACTGCAGCCGTATCAGTTTTTCAGACAGCGTCACGGCGTCGGAGCGGCACGCCCAGACGTCAAGCCGTTTCATCACGCACGTTGACATTTTCCGCAGATCTCCTCAAAAATCAGTTCTGCCGCCTCTGCTCTGCGTTCTTCCGCGGCGCGTCTTATCGCATCCGCTTCCTGCCGAGCCTTTTCGACCGCTTCGCGAACTTCCGCGTCGGATTGTTCCTTTGCGGCGGCGAGCCTTTCCTTTTTTTCTTTATCGCAGGCATTTTTGGCGGCGTTATACTTTTCCTCAGCCTCGCGCACGGCATCTTCCGTCATTTTTTGAGCCTCGGATTCCGCTTTTTTTCGGATCTCCGCCGCCTTTTGTTCTGCTTTCCTAATTTCTTTCATTACGTCATCTGACATTCCGTTACCATCCTGTCGTTAGTTTATTAAGGCAATACCGCACAATTCTGGCGGTGCAGATGCGCCGTCAGATTTTTCGTCAGACGATACAAAATGAGGAAGGAATAGTTTCTCTATTTCAACGAAATTTTGTGAAGTATGACGGAAAAGATGCAAGCATATGCGCAGTCAAGGCGTCAGCCGTGAATTGTGCGGTATTGCCTTAATACTGCTCATACTTTCTTCTTCTGATATATTATACCATATTTTCCCCATATTGTCTATAATTCCCCTTCGGATTTGGCTTGTTTTTTATGTACTGTTTGTAAATTTGGTTTAAATGAAGTTATTTCTCCATTGTGTGTAAGAGTAAAGATTACAGGTGAGCCGTCGCAGTCCGTCAGTAGTATCCCTCCGTTTTTTGAGGAAGAACGAAGTGCCTTCGTGCCCCTGATGCCGGAGGCATATTTCGGCGGAAGAATGCCACCGGGGGTGATTACCGCACCTTCGATACCCGATGCCAGCGTTTTCCCGCCCCGACTGAGCCGGCTGTGCGCAAGAACTGACATTCTTTCTCCGTTTTCCGCAATTATCCGAAATTCAACCGAATAGACGTATTTATTGAATCTGTATCTTTTTTTCGGATCGGGATCTTTGTCATATTCATGCATTACCGATTCAAAAAGCGTTTCGCGGGCATACTTGTGGCAAGCAGAACTTACTGCAAGAGAATATGAACGGAAGATGTCATGCATCTTCACAATTTTTTCTTCTTCGGTCAGAGAAGATTTCCGTCTTTTCTCCTTTTTTGTTGAATGCTCCTTTGGATTTTTCTTGCCTTTTTCGCTGTTTTTGTTTTTTTCAGCGGAAGTCGGATCGGATACCGACAGATCACACCCCACAGGTACCGCAATTCTTACAGCGGCAAGCAGCGCACCATCTCCGGCAAGAAGGCAGAAACGCCGGATCTCAAAGTCATTTTGTTCCTGAATACCCACATTCATCATGCTTTTCTCCAACGCCGCACGCATTTTTACGCATTTTTATTCGGGATACAAGGCGGCTTTTGATAATATATATTCTCCGCCTGCGTCGGGTTATTACAAGAAATAACTGTCTTATGGACTTGTATCCGGACAGATAAAAAAGCGGGTGTAAAACTCTACCGGAATTTTTACACACCCGGAAAGCATTTCAAGAATAAACATTTTTTTGTTAATAATCCTTTGTAGCTTTACAACATTTTTCGTTAGTGATCTCCGTATTCCGCCATTGCCTGACATTTTGGGTTGCAACGATTATACTTTATTTCATAGAACAGAAAAAATGGAACTTTTTTCTTTTTCCTCCGTCATAAATACAAACGAACCAAAAGGAGTTCTCAAAAATGAAAAGAATAATCATCGCCGCAGCAGCCGGAATTCTGTTATGTTCCCTGCTCTTTCTCATTTCCTGCGGCAGCAAAAATACGCAATCTGATTCTGCCGGACAGATACTTGTCACCCCGAACGCCCCCGACGAAGAGAGTTTCATCATGAGCAAAAAGGATTCGCTGAACGTAAAGGACATTATCAAGGATCAGGAAGTGATTTCCGACTTGTCAAACTGCGGCTGGGACTATCTGATCGAAATTGACGGAGTCGAATATCACTATCATTCGGAATGCGGAACATTCAACGACTACGACCATAAGTTATCTTTCACCGTTTCCGACGGGCAGCAGGAAACAATCAACGCCATTCTCGCCGCCAATCCGAAGATCAACGGCAGAAAGCCTTTCGCCGTGATCTGTGCCGCCGATATTGAGTCTGCCTCCGTGACACTCGAACCTCCCGGCGTGACCGTTGAAGTCAAAGACATTGAAAAACTTGCGGAACTGTTGAAATCCGTTGTCATTTATAAAGATAAAGGCAGTGAATGGAGAGAATATGACGGTCAATCCGTTTGCTTCAACATCAGAAAAGCAGACGGCACCGAGATTGAAGTGCGCCCGTTTATGCCTTTCTTCGTCATTGACGGCGTAGGCTGCACCTGTGATTACGATTCCTGCAATGCTCTTACTGCCTTTGCGAACGGTATCATGGGATAACCTATAAAAAACATAAGTGGGTGTTAAAAACTCGTTCCCGAGTTTTTAACACCCACTTCTTGAAAAAAGGTTAAGGCAATACCGCACAATTCTGGCGGTGCAGATGCGCCGTCAGATTTTTCGT
>JAKSOD010000059.1 GCA_024405755.1 Clostridia bacterium | reverse complement strand
TTAACTTCTCATTCCTTAGTTTGTGTTTCTGTCATACCGCAGAAGCATACTGTAATCAGCAGAAAAGCAATAAAACCGTAAATCGTTTTTTCATAATTATTCTTCTTTATTATTATGGACATAGTAGATGATCTCGGTTTTCCTCACAATTTTATCAGGTTTTTGATAAACCGTATCATTCCGTTTCAGGTCACTGTCGTCTCCGGTCTGTGTGAATAGAAAACCGTTTTGGGATTAAAAGACAGAATATTTTTCCAGTCTCTTTTCAGCACTTCATTCTCCGAGTAATCCGAAGCATATTCCATCGGCTCCAGATCGCCGACAAGGCAGTTACCGTCATCCAGAATCAAAGAGACACTGTCCTCGCTGTGGCTCGGCGTGTGAAGGATTTCCCCCTCAATGCCAAGGGAAAAAAGAAACGCTCTGCTTTCGGCACAGGAGATCACGGCTGCCTCCGATTCGCTGACGGGAAGATAGGGCAGTTTGTCCCGATCAAAAATGCGGTCGGAAAAGTGTACGGATTCTTTCTGCGCGTCAATCAAGAGCAGCCTGACACCGGATTCGGTCAGTTGCCCGATCAGTCCCATATGATCCGGATGATAGTGCGTAGCTAAGACATAATGAATCTCTTTCAGCGTAATACCTTCGCGCTTGATCGCTTTGTAAAACGCCGGAAGCGTTCCGGCATAATCGGTATCAACGAGCAAACCGCCATGATTGCCGTGAATAAAAAACGTATTGGTATTTCCGTATTTCAGCTTTATCATTTTTTCTCCGCACATCCTTTGATTTCCGACAACATTATAACACATTTCTCATGATAAAAAAAGCATGGGACGGATTTTTCTTCCACGTAATATAAACATTTTTCATATCGGTGCATTTATAGAAGGACAAAGGGGCTGTTAAACAAGTCAATACTATTTACAGCCCCTCAAAAACAGTGGTCCGGAGCCACTGTTTTTGAAGCGGCATTGGCGGTTTTGCTTTGAAAAAAGGATAGATTTTACTCTGTTTTTGTGGCAAAACGGCGAATTTAATTCGCCGAACCGTAATTGACGGGGTGGATCACGTTAGTGAGACACCCTGCTTTTTCTTTGGACGTTTATATCAACAACAGAATGAGTTTTGTGATGCCTGTTTGGTGACAGCAATAATATTTATCGCGGCGGTTTTCTTGCACATAAAGCTCAGCAGAACAATGACAGAAATCAGTATGAAAGAGCGGATCTGTCTGGTCAATTCTTGACCGGTTTGTTAATTATACTTTGCTTTCATGGTTATTATGGTACTGTGTCTCCTATTGTTTTTTGCCAAAGTAAGAATCAAACCGAAATTACTCAGAAAAGCTGTGGTGCTTTTCGGAAGATGTTCTTTTGGTGTATCTATGTTCCATGTCCGACCGGTCATGTGGAACATTTTTCTGTATCTGCGCTATAAAGAATATACTTCTTTTTCTACGGGTAAACTTGCTTTTTCCGTTATAGGAACGGCGGTAATACTTTTTGTTCTGTTTGATTTGCTATCAATCACTCGCTATATGTTTTTATGTAGATTATTCTTAGAACTGCTCACATTATTGTTCGTTTTCGACACTTGAAAAGGCAAAATCTTTTCAATTTTTGACGGTATTTTGGGTAACAAGTGATTATGGGTCATATCATATATATATAAACTTTGGGTTTGAATTCCACTTAATCCGTAAACGAATTATCCGGAAATTTGCTCTTCCCTATTGCAATTATCTTGATATTCTGCTATAATTTACTCTGAATAATTGTTTTTATCCATTGATACAGTCCATGTTTCAGAATCATTTTTTGCGGAATAGAAGGAAACAAATATGGAACGAATGGAACGCATAGCGGAAGAAGGAGAAGGAGTATGAAAAAAACTGTTGTTTATATGGCTTTTGTCGCTTTACTGTTCTTACTGTTGACAGGATGTGCCCACGATGTCCCGCCGGATGACGGCACGCCTGATCCTGCCCCGCATAATGGCGTGTTTACGTCCGAATACGGAACTCTGAACTTTAACGGAGACGGCAAAAGAATTGTCTTTGATTTTTCGTCGGAGCTTGCAGAGGCAACAGGTCTTCCGTCAGGTGAGCAAAGCGGCTCCTATGTGTTTTTGTTTCAGCATGGACAGTGGCGTTACGATAAAGCGGAGCGCTTCCGCATCGCTGCTTCGGGCGCATCTTATGATTTCATCAATGATTTTACCGTGACGGATGAAAATACAATCTCGCTCATATCACCGATTGACGGCAAAGAGAACATTCTGTTTCGAAAGGAGAAAACTGACAATGAGTGATACTATCGAAAAGCGCGGGACTGAAATTGCGGTAAGTGCCGAAATTGAGGGCAAAAAGATAACGGATAATATCTTTCTCTGTCCCGACGGAAAATATCGCTGGGTTTACGAGTATTCCATGCTTAAAAATCCGGTCATACTCTTTACCGTTTTCAAGGTATTGCTGATATCGGCGCTGATCGTAACGGGTTTTGTTATGATCGTGAATCTGATCGAAGGCAATCCGATTTTCGTAGAGCTCTCCGACATGGAAAAGACGGGACTGACCGTTGCCGGGATCGCTCTTCTTGTCTGTATCCTGATTTCCTATTTGGTTGTTGCGTCATCCAAGGGCTTTAAATACTGCGTTCTTTTTGAGATGGACGAGGATGGAATAATTCATAATGAACTGCCTAAGACATTTAAGAAAACGCAGGTGCTTTCCGAGCTTACTTTTTTGATCGGTGCTGTGGCTAACCGCCCCGGTGTTGCCGGTGCAGGGCTCCTTGCCGCAGCGAAGAGCGCACAGGCTTCCGGGTTCAGCAAAGTAAAACGCATCAAGGCGTTAAAAACATTCCATACGATCAAACTGGACGCGCCGCTTAGTCATAATCAGATCTATGCGGAACCGGAAGATTACGGTTTTGTTTTGGAATTCATCACTTTACGTTGCACAAACGCAAAAAACAAATAAAAGGAAAGGGGGATGCCGGCTATGAGTAAAAAAAGAATATCTGGTCTGAAAATTTACATCATCCTGATGCTCGCCGCAAATCTAATTCTTGCCTTCATTGTCGGAAGGGCATTCTTCTCGGAAAAGAAACCGAATGCTTCTGCTTCCCATACGAACGGCAATGATGTCACGGAAAATTCTTTTGTTGCGGATCAGCGGACTGACCGTCCGAGCATAAGCGATTTTCAAAAATGGTATTATACCCCGGACAGAGGCATCCCCGCTGATGCTGATTTGAACGTAACGCGTGAGGACACCTACGGAGAATGGAAAGCGACTGTTTACGTTACCGGTAAAACGGCAAAGGACGATAAGATTCTGCTTCTGAATATTGAAATAATCGGTGAGGGAGATAACGTAACGCTTACCATGGATTGGTACAGTTCCACAGATATCGGCAAATCCGAAACCACCGATGAAACGTCGAAAAAGGATACCGTACTCGACGGCGTCTGGAAAAACGGTGCAATCGTTATCTCCGACGGCAAAAATGAGTTTGAGATACCGGACTTTTATAAATTGAACGGTAAAGAATACGGTATGGGTTCAGGTACGATGGACGGTTTACGGATAGACATCGGACTTGTCCGCAATGAACAGTGACAGGAGGCAGATAGTATGTCAAGAAAATGTGAATACTGTGACTCGGTTGTGCCGGAAAACGTCAGCGTCTGCCCATATTGCTGCGCGAAATTAGAGACACAGGTTATTCAGTCCGCACCCGCAAAAAAGACGAAATCGGCGGCAAAAACGAAGGCAGGTACAGGACAAAAAATAGTCGCAATTTTTTTATCGCTGCTTTTCGTTGGGCAGTCCATAGCAGCTGCTTTCTTCTATCCGGGATTTCTTAAGTCCGGCGGGAAGAAACAGAACATTCTGCCTGTCCGATATGAAACGGAGCTGACGTGGACGGCTCAGAAGACGGATTCCGCTCCCATGCCCGAGACCGGCGAAGGCGTGACGGTCTGCGGCGTGACAGTCCGCACGGATCCAGTGAATCTTTCCTGGCAGGAGACGGTCACGGTAACTGATTTCGGCACACAGACCGATGCGGGCGAGGAGATTCACCGCTATGAGGTCGAGCTCGGCGAACACAGACAGTTTGAAGTTCCCGTGGAGGTCTCGTTCCCCTGCATGTTGGCCGAAGACGAAGACGTCGCCGTCCTGCACTACGTGGAGGAAACCGGCAAGTGGATCCCGCTGGCGGCGGACTACGATGCGGAGAGCGGCACCGTGACGGCGTATTTTTCCTCGCTTTCTCCCACGGAGGTACGCAAGGAAAAAAGGACACTGCACGGAGACCTGTTCTATATCAACTACCCGAAAAATGAAGCGGGCATCTATTCTTCGCGCAACGCCACCGTGGAGATTTCCTCCTATTACTGGTCAATCCTGAAGGCAATGAACAAAGAGAAGCTCGGCGAAGATGCGTTGAAATATACGGCTGATCCGGCACTTTATGCGCAGGATTTCGAGCGTTACAAGGATGACTATATCAGAGATAAATCAGCGGCGTTCAATAATGTGAATGATCTTTACGGAAAAGTTGCTTCGTCGATTGACCTTTACATACAAATGGAAGGACCTATCCTCAGCAATGCTAATTGGAGTGATTTCGGTGAGGCACTCGGCACGGTATCTCTTCTGATGGCGGCTTATCAGCTTTATGACGACTATCAGAAGGCAGGTGATGTCTGGAAAGCCGTCAACGACCCGACTCTTCTTCAGCATCTGTATACGAATATCTGCACCAATGCCGGGACGATCTTTTCAAAGGTAACGGGTTACAGCTCGGCGGCATTTTCCGCCGGGTTCATCGTTGTTGGGTTAGTCGCAGTCGGACTTGATAAAGCCGTGCAGAATGCCAAGGATGAGATGAAACAACGGAACGCGGATATCTTCAATTCCTATTTCAAAAATGTCGCGCCCTTCAATAAAAACGAATGGTACGAGGCATTCCGGGACGCCTACTATAAATCGAGCAGTGATCCGGACCGTGCAATGGCGATTATCTCTGAAAAGATTGATCGCACCGTGGAAAGCTTCTGGACGGATATCTATAAGGAAGGCAATCTTGATTTGATGATTGCCGCCGCAGAAGCGGATACGAAAAACTATTTCACCAAAAACAATATCTATTTTTACAATGTATCCGAGGAACAAAAAGCAGAGCTGAACAAGCAGATGAAATGGGCCATCTGGAAACAGCTCAAAAAAGAGGTCATGCCCCTGGTCAACCGTTTCCTTGTGGAGCGGATGCAGGAATCCGTGCTCTCATCCCTTGCGAAGTTTTCGGATCCGCTCAACCGATATATGGAATTTGAAATTTTCGAGCAGGTCCCGGATATGAACGAGGACGAGTACGTCTGCAAGTATCCCGGCTGTACGCTTGCCTTTGGTGTAAAAGGGAAACCGATTGCCGACTGGACGCCGATTACCGCTTCCGAGGATGGCGAGGACGGCTGGCGTGTCTCCTACAACTGCACGGTCATCGGCTGGCACGAGGCAGGGTGCCCTGACTGCGTGCTTATCTATGAATCCGAACAGAATCTGCAGAACGGCAAAAAACCGCTGCGTTCCGTTCCCTTTACGTTTACCTACGGCGGAGTCACGGAGATCGACGTGACCGAAGCGGACGGAGAGATGGTCTGGGCACTCGAAAAGGTGGTCTTCTGTCCTTCTTATTCCGATGAGGCAGTCTATTTCAAAACGAACATCTCTGCCGGAGAGGACACCTATTTCGGCATATCCCACGAGTGTGAATACGGATGCGACTTTACCGTGAGAGGAATGGCTCCGGGAAAGATTCTGCACAAAGCAAGCGAATTTTCCGTAGGCTTCGGCATCGACGGGGATCTGGGGATCAACTGTCCGTGGGACTGCTTCACCGTGTGTGCAGTGGAAGACGCATACGCTGACGAAAACGATGAGAATTCCTTCGGAAATTCGAGCGGCGGCTTTGCGCTCAAAGAGAACGGGACGCTTTACGGAGAATCCGCGGTTTCCCGCATCGAGTGCGCGGAGGGAAATACGCTCGTCATGAAGATCAACGGCGGTGAAATCGAGTATCATTACCGTGCGATGCCCGAAAACGAGGCGATCACGCTCAAAACGGTCATTGTGGAACGGGAAAAACCGGTACACATACCGAATGCCGTCGTCTTCCCGGCGATGAACGTAACCCTGAACGAACAGAAATACGGAGAGGTGTACGGAGAGGTGTTTGCTGCCTCCGATCTGCCTTACACGTACGAGACCGGCGGACAGTCCGTGACCTTCTCGCTTGGCTCCAACGGGGATTTCACAATCCGGCTTCCTGCCCTGAATCAGTATACGGTTCTGCCCGCGATCACGGTTACGGGGAATGTCTTTGACGGAGATTTCTTTGATTGCGGCGTGAAGGTAGAAAAGGTGAGCAGTACGCCGAAGGTGCTTCCGTATGAACAGCATTGGAAGAGCGGTGACAAGGTGGAAATCTGCAGAGGAGTATTCACGCATACAAACCGTGATTACCGTCCGGAGCTTTCTCCTCTCGAACAGGATCAAAATGTCAGCTATTGTGACATCGACGTGGAGGACGGAAAGCTGATCGTCGAAATCTATCTTTATGGCGTCTACTCCGATACGGATTACAACATCACGCACACAGTTTACGGAGATCTCACAGGGAACGGACAACATCCGATCGGATGGGGGTTTGAAGCACCGCTCAGTGCCGCTCTCGCGGATGCATTTACGAAGGCGTGCGACACAATGGCGGACCGTCAGTTCGATTGATGATCAGCTTATTTAACGAGGAGCACTGCGAGAATCGCAAACGTGAATGCGAGAAGAATGGCTCAGATACATAAGGTCATTCATGAAAAACTTTTACACTGAAATTCTTTAAACTCGAAAACGGGCTGTCGCATTAAGACAGCCCGTCAAAAACGGCGGTCAGGAGCCGCCG
>JAKSOD010000058.1 GCA_024405755.1 Clostridia bacterium | reverse complement strand
TGGTAAATTAACCATTAATACATTCATTTGTATTTCTCCTTGGTGAGTTAAATCTTAATTTAGCATAACAAATTCAAATTTTCTTGTCTAACGCAGCAGCTCGACAAACTGGGATTTATCGATGAATATACATCCTTGTCATCTCTGGTTCGCCATCCCCTTGAACCATACACAAAAATTCCCAACCATAACGTTCATAAAAACTTGTGTGGTCGGTAATAAGATAATTGATTTTGGCAAGTTCTCGTTTTGCTGACCAACCGAGCAACTTTTGTTCCTCAGCTTTCAACCGCTGAAACTCTTTGACAATGTAAATCTTGAATTGCGGGCTGATCCACATTGCAAATTCAAAGGCGATATCTTTATGGGCATAAGTTCCGCCGTATCTGCCCGCTTTTGCCATTATGGAAATGGCATTTGTCTGCTCTACAAATTCTTTCACGCTGATTTTGAAATTGTTCAGCCCGGCGTGTTTGATGATTTCTTCAAATCCGTTCACATTGAAATCCGGATTATACACACTTTCCCAAGTGCCGATGAACTCCAAAGTGTTGCGATTACGCAACCAGTCCGTAACGAAAAACTCGCCGTCTTTTGCTTTCAGCATGTCCGTTATGCAAATATAATCCTCGTCGTTGATGCGGACAACATTGATCTCCGTATTATTCACAGACAGTTTATTCATCGCACGATCCTCCTTTTAATTGTGGCGAATTCGCCATAATTAAAACTGCTTTTTGATATTCAAATTATACCATAAAACAAGTGAAAAGTCTATACTTTTCCTCAATATCCCGTTATCTCCCGGAATAGTTCCCGCATTTTCTTTAACCGCTTGGAAACGGTACTGTTGTTTGCAAAGCCAAGTATCTTTGAGACCTCGCTTTGCGTGTATCCATGTCCGCCGTGCCGTTCTGCAATACCTCGTCGATAATCACGTCATTGATTTCACGACGGGTCTTCTGCATAAATTCCTCTCGGATGGCAAGGGTACACTGATAGGTGCCGAATTTTTCGGTGTACATCTTACTGCTCATCGGTCTGCCGTTTGTGAGAAACAGCGTGTTCATTGTCCCGTTTCCGATATCTGCTACAACGGAAAGACCTTTCATTGTCGTAACGAACTCCGCAACAGCGGCGTAGCCCTGTGGGTAGATTTTTACGCCGGAGATACGGACGTGATACGCCGTGTGCTGATAGATGAAGCTGACCTCCTCATTTTTGGAAAGGTAGGCGGCAAACTCTGCTTTCTGCCCGCTTGTCCAAGTGAGCGGAAGCCCGGCGGCGATGATAACGTCTGCCTCTGTCAGCCCCTTGTCTTTCAGTTCCTCCGCAATCGCCACAAGGGTGAGAAGATAATAGTCCTCGTCCTTGATCTTTCTGACCTTTGCCGACTGTTTTGAGTTTAGTTTCAGAATCATACGCATCACCTCCTTCGTTCTGAAATCCGGGCAGCAAAAAAAGCCGCTCCGATGTCGGAACGGCTGTGCATTACTGCCTTCTACGTATAGAATAGCGGAGGTTTCAGTTTTGCAAGAAAAGAACGTAACACTCCGAAAATGATGTGCGTAACATCGCTGAGCCATTGAAAACAAGGCGTTTTTGTAATATAATAGAAAAGGAAATAAGAAAAAGACACTTTTTCTTTCGAAATATTTCTTTCGAAATTTTCGGTGGGAGTTTTATGGGACACTTCCTATGATAGAATAAAGACGGAGGATCGGGTTTGACGGAAAATCTTTTCAATTTCAAGGCGGATTACCGTGACGGACGGGTATACGTAGGCGGCAAGGTTTATGCCGCCGGGCTGTTCGCCACGTATCTGCTGAATCAATATTATCTGAACGATACTGCCGCAAGGATCGCCGTTTTCAGTGACGATGTAAATTACAATGTCATTCGCCAATTAGAAAACGGGTATCTGAACATATCCGAATTTGTCAGCACCGGCAGAAACGTACTGGGAGCGATGAAGTCTCTGCCGAAACTGCATCCTTTTGATACGCTGGATAACTCTGCCATAACCGACCGCGTAACAAATCTATTTACGGAGGAAAACGGCGAGCGCATTTGTTCCTATCTCTCAGACAAAGCAAAGGTCAGTATGTTCCCGCAGGATGAGGTCTCAGTCGGGACGGCGTACAGATACGCTGAAAGAACGGACAAGGATGCGGCAGTTCTGATTGAGAACGCCGTTTCAATTCTCACGTTTTTCAATAACGTCAGCGCTGACCTTATCTCCGCTCACGACAAGCTGAGCACCTTTGTGAAGCGCATCGACGAAGCCGAGCGTTTTGACGAAAAGCATCTGCTCCCGATTGCTCTTGAAGTGTTCGGGCAGATACCATTTCCGCTTACGACGGAATATATCTCACTCAAAAAGAATAAGGCAAGCAGCGGCGAGACAGTTGCCCGCCGTCTGACCTTTGACAGATATATCGCTTTCGTGCTGACGGATTTCTTTGAAGGTTTGCACTACGGGCACTATCCGAGACGGTGCGGGATCTGCAAAAAGTATTTCCTTATGCAGTCCGCCCGCCGTCAGCAGTACTGTATGGGAATTGCTCCTGAACAGATACGGGGGCAGAACGTGACCTGCCGCAGATATGCCGCCTCAATGAAGCGCAAAGAAAAAGCGGAGAACGATCCAATTTCTGCTATCTATACAAATCGCTGTTCAGCCATCCGTACCGAAGTAAAGCGAGGCACCATCCCCGACGAGATCGATAAATTCACGGGATACCGTTACTATTCTGCATCAAAGCTTGAAGATTGCTATCGTATTATTGCCTTGAAGGAACTTGGCTTTTCTTTGGATGAGATACGTGTGCAGTTGACAACTAACGATAATGAGAAAATTACAGCTGCGTTAAATGCCAAGCTCGACGAACTGCAAGCACTGATTAAAACCACGCAACCACAGTTAAGGACTGGTGTCCATTGGATCACGTCCTTTCTTTTACAATATTTTATGTAAGTGTTAAAGGATTCCGATTTCAACCGTGAGTTGAACAAGGTCGTTTAGGCGGTTATTGAACAAATAGACATTCTGTGGTATAATTACATCACAAGATAGGCGCCATCTTGATTATTTGGAGGTGTACAACATGAATATTGGAAATAAAATTAAAGAATTACGAAAGCAGAGAGGGATTACCCAGGAACAACTCGCTAACAGCATAGGGATTTCTTTCCAAGCCGTAAGTAAATGGGAAAATGGTATTGCTTTGCCCGATATTACACTCGCTCCCATATTGGCAAGCTATTTTGGTGTTTCGATGGATGAATTGTTTGAATTTAATCTGAAAGAACTTGAATCTGCCATCGACTCCATTGTAAATGAGGCATACAAATTCAGAGAGTCAGATCCACCGAAAAGCAGAGATATTCTTGAAGAAGGTCTGAAAAAATATCCCGATAACGAGGTTTTGCTCAACAATCTTTTGTATGTATTGAATTACACAAAAGATCCGGATGAGACAATTTCAATAGCAAGTTCCTTGATTGAGAAAACAAATCAAGCTGATATTAAGTACGATGCATTAAGATTTCTTGCGTATGCATATAAGGTTAAAGGCGATTTAAAAAGTGCAGAAGCAGCTATTGAGCAAATACCGGAGATTTATTTTACTAAGCTTACAGAAATGGCATACCTCTTGGAAGGCAAACCTAAATACGAAGCAGCAGAAAAGCAAAAATGGATATCCTTTGAAAATCTTATTCAAATGATGGAAAAGCTTGCAGAATATTATGAAGCTCAAGGAATGAAAGCGGAAGCTATCAAAGAACGCGAGAAAGCATTAAAATTTATTGATCTCGTTGAAAACAGCGCATATGATGTATATGTTGTATTTTTCAACAAGCGAATCGAGCAATTGAGATAAGTTATCACACGAGGTGGTATGGGTCATTTTGACCCATGCCACTTTCTTTTGTTAAAGTGGTACGGTTGATTTTCAACCAGACCACATCAAGGGGTAATTTCGCCCGATGATTCTCCACCTCACTCTATATCCTCTTTCGCCTGAATCAAAAACCTTCTCATTTCATCGTGTGTCAGTACTTGCATCTCCCTCGCTTTTTTGGGCGGAAGTTTGCATCCGATTGCGGGGTTAACTCGAATCATTCCGAGCTGTTTGGCTTTTTCAAGTGCTGCTCTGCAGGATGTATGGCATGAGCGCACCATTCTGTCTGAAACGCCGCTCCCGAACTTTTCTACTAATGTCAGACGACCTTCTTTTTTCAGCCTTGCGTAGAATTGCTGCAAATCACTCTGCTGAAGCTTTTCTAACGGAACGTCACCAATCATTGGAATTATGTGACCATAAATCCGGTTTTCATAGCTTTCTCTTGTACCTTCGCGTAATGGCTTTTTCTTGTGGACTAAAATTGGCTATTTCTGGCGGACTCTGAATGGCTAAATCCGCCGGGCTCTAACAATGTCATGCCCTACAGCATCAGAGTAAAATATTCATCCAAATATATGGTGACCGCAAACAATCTTTTTTACAAAAAAACAAACGAGACAATCGCCTTTACCGTGGCGCTTGCCTCGTTATTTCTTTTTGCTTTATGATTATTTCTTCATTATTTCATTACGCTAACAGTCAGACAATTGGCTGAAAATACTATGCTTAATACTATGTCATTTTCATCATAGGCCGAGAAGGTTAAAGTTCCCCCTGCCGATCGATCTGAAATTACGGTACCGAAGCTGCGTTTGCATTTTTCTATGTAATCTTTTCCTTGCGCCTCAGTAACGTCGGTTAGCACTATGCTCAATGACTCTGAGGAGTCATAAACCTGTCCGACTTTACCGAAAGTTATTGATGGAATCTTTTCAATCAGTCCTTTTGTAGGCAATTTGTCCGAAGATGAATACCCGGGATCATCGTCATCAGGACCGCTGTTTTCATCCCGATCGTCAATTTTGATGATCTGAATTATGGAAGAATATGTCACGGAACCATATTGGATGTGTCCAATTGAATGAAGATGACGTATCTGCTATCATAAAAGCCGCCGAAAATTCCGAAGCAGTAAAACTGACCTACGAAGATATTGTTTCTATGCACGAAAGAGCCGATGCATTAACCTATGCGGATTTTGAAGAATTTGAAATCGAAGCAGTTTTCGGTTCAGGCATACAGTATCTTGCATATCGTATAGATGAGAGATATTCTCTGACAATCGGCGGATGGGGCGGTTTGAATCTAAATGATAAGCCAATATTGATTCACATAAACGATTCGGTTGATTCAAAACAATATTCAATCGGTGACCCTGAAATAAAAAACATTTTCGGCAAATAATTCTTTTGACAAATCTCGCTTTGGTCGAGTTCATACGCCGTTTGACCAGTCTTTGACAAAAACCACAGTCTTCCGCCTCATTTTCACGGAAGACCGTTTTTCTTTGTCTATTGCATCCCATCTTCTGCACTCTGAAAACTCGGAGACCGCCCCATTACGAGGCGGTCTCCGTTTCGCTTTTCCGTTCCTTGATACGTTACTTTGCCTGATCCATCCGCAGCTTCGTGTCCGCATATACACCGACATGAGAATTCGATTATATTCCATGGGGTAAAATCTGTTCTGACGCAGTCTGCTTCACTTGACTTTTACAATAGAAACTGTTATAATAAAAAATAAAGATATACAAACACGAATTTGGATATTGTTCCGGCTGTGATCGGTTTTCTTTTGCTCTGCGCTTTTTTGTCAAGCAGGCTCAGATGCAGAACGGCAACGGAAGCCGTCATTGTCAGAATCAATAAAAAAAGCGTTATTTGAAGGGCAGAACGATAAGCGAATGTACCCCGGTATTCTCTTATACCGTGAACGGTAAAGAATACACGGCAAAAACGGATCGTTCGTATTCCTATCCGAAAAAGTTTTCCGTCGGCCGGAAACTGATCGTTTTCACAGATGCCGATCACCCGGAAAAAGTACGGTACGAAAGCAACACAGGATTCTGTATCGACGTGAGCATTGCGGCTTCGGTCGGTATCTTCATCATAATTTCAGTGTATATATAATTAAAAAAATCAAGAAAGGAACAGGCGTAAATAAAGACAAAGTTCTTTTACGCCGGGTGAGGTGTATGGCTTCATCAAAGAAGGGGTTATCACAAAAAAACAAAATTATCGGTATCGTGATTCTTTGTGTGATTGTGATCCTGATCGTTGTCGGCATTCTGGGATTCCGCGACGGCGGGTGGTTTCGGAAAAACGACAAGACCTATGACGCGCAGTCCGTGCAGTCCCTGACGGACTACGCGAAGCAGCTCGAGGACGCCGGGAACAGCGAGGCTGCCGCGGCCATATATGAGCTGATCGCCAAATACGGAGGCGGCGATCTGATCCGGAAAGCCAATGAAGAGATCCCGGTCGTGAAAACCAACAACGAGATCGAACAGTTCAAACGGTTCATATCCGATTCAAAGGGAGGTAACGGTCAATGAAACGATATGTCTCTTTCTTCCTCTCCCTGTTTATGGTCACATCGCTTCTCGTCGGCCTTCTGCCGACCATATCGATATACGCTGCCGACGAGTCCGGGACATTGAAGGGTTTCGACAACCTGCCGGATGCCCCGTTTTCCGGCAATTATTCCGAGTTTGAGGGCAAAGACGGCTCGAAGACCCGCGTTTACGATAACGGCGGCGTCATGACCAAATACAAGGACGGCAGCACGACATCCGTCGATTACGAGGGAAATCGGTACAGCACGGCGCCGGACGGCAGCTATACGGTCCGGACCAGAGACGGCAGCTCCGCGACCGAACACGCGGACGGTCGGAAGAGCTGGACCACGCCCGACGGCATGACAACGACGGTCAATCCCGACGGCAGCTCCTCCGAGACCTTTTCAAACGGCCTGACCAAGGAATATGACACCGAAGGCGGCCTTGTCGGCGTCGGTTTTGTCGGCAGTGACGAGCGCATCGGTGCTGACGAATACGGCGATTACAAAGACGGCAGGATCGAGGGTCCGAACGGGGCCTCGATGGAGGTTTCGGACGGCGGCAATACCGTGAAGATCGTGACGCCGGACGGGACCAGATACGAATACACCTCGACGGGGATCGCGGATTCCGCGGACGGGAACAAGGAGATCACCACGATCACCAAACCCGACGGCAGTACCGCCTCCGTGACCGAGACGAAACACGTCAGCCGCGATGAAAACGGCCGCACGACCGGGTCCACCGGGTCCGCGGTCAAGGAGATCAACGTCGGCGGGAACAAATTCCAGTCGGAATACATAACGGAATACGACCCTGACGGAAATCCGGTCTATAATCCCCAGAACGTCACGCAATTCACAGGGGATGACGGAAGCACCTATTGGACCGACAACAATTCTAAAGCTGTCGAATTCAATGACCCGAACACCGGAGAACGGTTCTGTCTTGACGCAAACGGCAATATCGTGGATCTCGTCAACGGCGACGTGAGCGTCAAAACCTCCTACGGCGCCGACGGAAACGTCGTCTCGTCCGAGTGGACGTGGAAGGACGGCGCAAAGTATACGGTGTCCGGCGGTGCGGGGACCTTCGTCACGCCCGACGGAACGACCTACACGACAGACGGCAAGGGCAACGTGTACGAAAACGGCCGGCAGATCAAAAAGGACGGCGAATGGGTCGGCGGCACCAAAGGGAGCTTCTCGTCCGACGCAAACGACAGCAAGGTGGAAAATCCCCTTTCCGACTATTATACC
>JAKSOD010000057.1 GCA_024405755.1 Clostridia bacterium | reverse complement strand
TGCCGGAAAACTGGAATATGAAATCGGCGTTTACTACGTTTCCAAGAGCAACTTCGGTATCGGTCAGAAGGTCGATGATTACACCGATTTCTCTTTCCTGAAAAAGAGCAACTTTGACAGTTTTATTGAGAAGGTAAAGCAGCTTCAACTCTCACAGGAAGAGATTGAAAAGCTCAAAGAACACCGTGAACAGGAAATCATCGCAAGTCTCACAAAGCTGAACAATGATATTTATAACAATGAAAAAGGATTAAGCGAACGAGACCGTGTTTATCTTGTGGCTGCTTCTATTATTGCAACGCTCGGTGTCCCCGGAAAAGTTGCCGCACTGGAAAAAGCCGAATTAAAATCATCAACCGAGGATGGAAATCGTGATGGCGATATTATCCTCCGAAAAATCAAAGCGTTCCTGAACGAGAAGAATCTGCCGCAGGAAAAGCGCGATTTGATTGTTCGGACTTTGCAGAATACCTTGACGACCGATAATATCAATAAGGTTGAAAACGGAGAAAGCCAGCTCAAACGGGTATTTACTAAAATCATTGACGATCTCGGCATTTACTATAAGATCGGTCTGAGCACCGATTTTACCGGGAAACTGTTCAACGAAATGTATAGCTGGCTCGGTTTCTCGCAGGACAAACTCAATGACGTTGTTTTGACACCCTCTTATGTTGCAACTCTTTTGGCACGGCTTGCAAGAGTAAACAAAGATTCGTATGTGTGGGACTTTGCGACTGGCTCAGCAGGACTTCTTGTTGCATCTATGAACGAGATGCTGAATGATGCCAAGGAAAAGATCAAATCGCCGGATGAATTATATAAGAAATCCGCTGAAATCAAAGCTAATCAGCTTCTCGGCCTTGAAATTCTTTCTGAAGTTTATATGCTTGCCATCCTCAATATGATTCTGATGGGCGATGGCAGCTCCAACATTCTCAACAAAGACTCACTGAAAGAATTTAACGGCAACTATGGCTTTGGCAAGACGGATGAAAAGTTCCCGGCAGATGCGTTTGTTCTGAATCCGCCGTATTCCGCACCCGGCAACGGTATGATTTTCGTTGAAAGAGCGTTGTCGATGATGAGCAAGGGCTATGCTGCCATCATTATTCAGAACTCCGCCGGCAGTGGTAAGGCAACCGAATATAACAAAAAGATTCTGAAACACAGCACCTTGCTTGCCAGTATCAAGATGCCGATTGACCTTTTTATCGGGAAGTCCAGCGTCCAGACGAATGTATATGTTTTCCGTGTCGGAGAAGCACATCAGAAAGACGATACCGTAAAATTCATTGATTTTTCTGTTGACGGATATACGAGAACAAACCGCAAAAAAGCAAGCTGCAATCTGCGGGATACCGATCAAGCCAAAGAACGGTATGCCGAGCTTGTGGATTTGGTACGCTTCGGCAAATCCAAGTTAAGTATTTTTACGGAAAAGGAATACTACGAAGGTAAGATTGATCCCGACAACGGCGCCGACTGGAATCAGACAGCACCAATAGATACAAGACCGACGCTGGACGATTTCAAGAAAACGGTCAGCGATTATTTGGCGTGGGAAGTATCAAATCTCTTGAAGAATCAGAGCACGGAGGATGACCGCCTGGGAAAATGAATGCCTCACTTAACGAAAAACTGAGGACTGTTAAGTGGGGCGAATATAAGCTTGGCACGCTATTTGATATAGAAAACACCTTGAGTTTCAATGCTGATAAACTTGTGGATGGTACAGAATATGACTATGTGACAAGAACATCAACAAATCAGGGGATTTTGCAAACGACCGGATTTGTAAATGAAGATAATATTAATAGTTCTGGGACTTGGAGTCTCGGTCTGCTGTCGATGGACTTTTTCTATCGATACAAGCCATGGTATGCCGGTCAGTTTATTAGAAAAATCATTCCAAAAGTTTCCATTCCAGAAAATACAGTGCCTTTTTTCTCAACAATACTAAATAAACAAAAGCCAATACTTTTATCGGTTCTTGTTCGTGGAGTTGATGAGGCTTTTAAGAATATTTCCGTAAAGCTTCCTCAAACAGCAGAAGGTAAAATTGACTTTGATTTTATGGAATCCTTTGTAGCGGAGCTGGAAGCGGAGCGGGTAGCGGAGCTGTCCGCTTACCTAATGGTAAGCGGACTGGATAATTATGAATTATCCAGTGATGAGAAAAAGGCTCTTAAAAACTATCAGTCGCTCAAATGGAATACTTATAATCTTGAAAAACTCTTTGGTAAATCAACACGTGGAAAACGGCTGAAAGGCGATGACCGCATTTCCGGCACACTCCCGTTCGTTACCGCGGGTGAAGCGGCTGAGGGCATTTCCGCATACATCAGCAACGAAGTCGAAGTTTTTGAAAAAAACACGACAACGATTGATATGTTCGGCTCTGCCAAGTATCGCAATTACAAATATGGCGCTGACGATCACGTGGCAGTAGTACATACCGAGGCTGTTCCGATGAGAGCATCTATTTTCCTGACCTCTGCTATTCACAAAGCGGCACACACCGGAAAATTCGATTACGGTCACAACTTCTATGCGAAAGATGCCGACGCTCTTGATATTATGCTCCCGACGAAAGACGGCAAGCCTGATTATGACGCAATGTCAACGCTGATTTCCGCTGTTCAGAAGCTGGTTATCAAAGATGTTGTAAAGTATGCTGATGAAAAAACAAAGGCATATCATACGGCTACAAGGCATGATGAACAGAATACTGAATATACTTTCAGAATTAAGTCAAAGCCTTTGATGGTTGCCGATGGTGATTATACCGACAAATCAGGTTTAGTTATTGACTGAGGAGGCATTCAATGGAAAACAATTCAGAATTGATTATTTATACCACAGAAGATGGTTTAACAAAGGTTGATGTTACTTTTGAGGATGATACGGTCTGGCTGACGCAGGATCAAATAGCAGAACTGTTCCAAAAATCCAAGTCCACAATCAATGAACATATTAGCAATATTTATGCAGATGGAGAGCTTAAAAAAGAAAGTACGATGAGAAAATTCGGAAATTCCGAATTTTCTACGAAGCCAACTAATTATTATAATTTGGATATGATTATTTCTGTTGGTTATAGAGTCCGCTCTCAACGAGGCGTTCAGTTCCGTATCTGGGCCAGTGAAATCTTAAAAGAATACATGAAAAAAGGTTTTGCTATGGATGATGCCCGCCTGAAGAAATTAGGCGGGGGCGGATATTTTAAAGAACTTATTGAGCGTATCCGCGATATCCGTGCAACAGAAAAGGTATTTTATAGACAAGTACTTGAGATATATGCAACAAGCATTGACTATAATCCGAAAGCCGAAGAATCCATTCTTTTTTTCAAGAAAGTGCAGAACAAAATTCATTATGCCGTATCCGGTGAAACAGCTGCAGAAGTTGTATATCATCGAGCAGATGCAGAAAAAGAGTTTATGGGGCTTACCACATTTGAAGGAAGCCAGCCCACATTAAACGAAGCCCGAATTGCGAAAAACTATTTGAATGAAAAAGAACTTCGTGTAATGGGACAACTTGTTTCCGGATATCTTGACTTTGCAGAACGTCAGGCAGAGAAAGAAATCCCCATGACAATGCAGGATTGGGCAGAACACTTAGATGGGATTCTGACTTCAACAGGTGAGCAGTTACTTATAGGAAATGGTACGGTATCTCATCAGCAGGCAATGAAAAAGGTGGAAACGGAGTATAAGAAATATAAAGCCAAGACGCTCAGTGATGTAGAAAAAGATTATCTTGCACTCATTGAAAATTTGGAAAAAGAAGTGAAGAAATAAGCGAAATATTCCCTTGTACCCCAATGCGCATTTTGGTCTACGGAATATTGTCTTGTACGACCGGGTATCAGTTTGTAGGGGAGGAATATTGTCTGGCTCGATGAGACATTAGACTTCCGAACTCACGGCATGTGGAGTGCGTGGTACTCCTGTCGAAACACAGTTGATAGAATAGCGATAATAATGAAGCGGCTTATGCGGCGGCAAAAAGAATTGCAGCTGAATCAGAATCCTCAGATAAGTTTTATCATTCATGACGAGAAGCCTACTGTTGTCAGGCAGAGCTTGAATGCGCTGAAAGAGGTCGTTGAGTTCAGACCTGAATTGTGCGAAATAATTGAATACGAATTGGGTAAGATAGACATTTCCGGGTATAAGGACAGCATGATCCCACTGATAAAAAAGGACATTGCCGAACTAAGAGAATTGATCGAAGAAAAGCAGGAAATATAAAAAATGATAGAAACGAATAGATTGAAAATATATGCGGCTTCTCAGGAAGAGATGGAAACATTCATTGCATCGCAGTCTGTTGATGCTTTAAAAGAGGCATATTCGGAAATGCTGGATGGCTGTCTGTCACACCCGGAACAGTGGGAGTGGTACGCTATCTGGATGATAGAACTGAAGGATGGTACTCATATAGGCGAACTATGTTTCAAAGGCATTACATCAGATGGCTCAGCTGAAATCGGATACGGTATTGCAGCGGAATCTCAAGGACATGGCTATGCAACTGAAGCAGTATCAGCTCTTGTTGATTGGGCATTCAAACAGCCTGGTACAATCTGCGTTACGGCTGAAACGGAAGAGTCAAATGCTGCATCCCAAAGAGTACTGAGCAAAGCAGGTTTTACACCTACAGGAGAAATCGGTGAGGAGGGTCCACGGTATGAAATTAAAAAACATATTGATTGTTGTTAGGGATATGGAAGTCTGATCGAGGTCGGAACACCGGTGTAATAAACGAGGAGAAAGCAATATAAATTCCTGTTTTGATTCAGCGAAATATTCCCTCGTATGACACGGAAATCGGTTGACTGATGCGAAATCAAATGAGTAGATTCGTGTGGTACCACACGGATCTTTTTAATATGGTTCAGATAAGGTCGGCGTATGAAGCACCGATATAGGCCGTAAGCGCATCCGGGGAAAGGATCACCTGTACGCCGCGCTGACCGGCACTGACGGAGATGACGTCCTGCAGCTGCGCCGTTTCATCGATATAGGTAGGGAACTGCTTTTTCATGCCGATGGGAGAGCAGCCGCCCCGCATGTAACCGGTGAGAGGGATGAGGTCCTTTACGGGGATCAGGTCACATTTCTTGTTTCCTGAGACAGAGGCGGCTTTTTTCAGATCCACCTCATAGGCTACGGGGATCACGCAGACAAAGTGACCGGTCTTATCGCCTTTTAGAACGAGAGTTTTAAAGACCATGTCCGGATCAAAACCGAGAATGGAGGCGGCATGAACGCCGGAAAGATCCGATTCGTCATAGTCATATTCTTTTGTTTCGTAGGGGATGCGTGCCGTATCCAGAAGCCGCATCACGTTGGTGATCGTTTTTTTCTCTTTTCCCATGGTGGATTTTCGTCACTTGATCTTTTTAATAAAGTTATGATGGAAGAACCTTACAAAGGGACCGGTACAGAAGGCCGTTACGATGGAACCGAGTCCGATGTACTTTCTGTCAAGGAACATGACAATGATGAACAGGATGATATTGATGATCCAGTAAAGCGTGCCGTAAAGGGAGGCGTCACCGCGGATCAGACCCGACAGGGCATAAACCATTGTGTGGAAGGTATGGTTTCCCAAAGCGGCATTCGTGAACATGGCCAGTCCCAGTGCAAGGATCAGATTGCCGATGATCATCATGAAGAACTGTTTTGCCGTGAAATGAGTGAGATGATAGAAAAAATCTTTTGCGTTGTTCTTAAAACTTTCCATATTTAGGGCCTCGTGTTGTATAATACGGATAGTTTAGTATATTATGATCATTTGTCAAGGGAGACACATGTTAAAAACGACTCTGTGCTATATTGAAAAAGACGGAAAGTATCTGATGCTTTACCGGAACAAAAAGAAGAACGATATAAACGAAGGCAAATGGATCGGCATCGGCGGAAAGTTTGAAGAAGGCGAAACGCCGGAACAGTGTCTCCTTCGGGAAGTGAAGGAAGAGACGGGGCTTACCCTTACTTCATGGAGCTTTCGGGGGCTCATCCATTTTGTGCCGGATAAAGGGCAGGCGGAAGACATGTACCTGTTCACCGCTGACGGCTTTATCGGAAAGATCACCGACTGCAGTGAGGGCGAGCTTTCCTGGATCGAAAAAGAAAAGATCTTTGACCTTGATCTGTGGGAAGGCGATAAGGTATTCCTCAGAAAACTTCTTAACGGGGAAAGCGGTTTTGAGCTGACCCTCGAATACGTGGGAGAAGCTTGTGTAAGGGTAACGGAGAAGGCATTATGAAAAGAGAAATGAGACCGGGAAACATGGTCTATCCCTTACCGGCTGCGCTGGTAAGCTGCATTGATAAAAACGGGAATACCAACCTGATCACGGTGGCCTGGACGGGGACCATCTGTTCCGATCCGGCCATGCTTTACATTTCCGTGAGACCGGAACGCTTTTCCCATCACATGCTCATGCAGACCGGGGAGTTCGTACTGAATCTGACCACCGAAAAAATGGCCGGTGCCGTCGACCTGTGCGGCGTAAAGTCCGGCAGAGACTGTGACAAATGGAAACTTTCCGGACTGACACCGGAAAACGCCCGTAAGGTAAAGGCGCCTCTTGTAAAGGAAAGCCCCGTGAGCATCGAATGCAAGGTGACGGAAGTAAAGAAACTGGGTTCTCACGACATGTTTCTGGCAGAAGTGCTCTGCGTGGACGCGGAGGAAAAACTGTTCGATAAAAAGGACGGTCTCGCTCTGGAAAAAGCAGGCCTCATGGCCTATTCCCACGGAAAGTATCTCCACATCGGAGAGGAACTGGGAAGCTTCGGATATTCTGTAAAAAAGAATGCCGCAAAGGAAAACAAGGCCAAAGATGCGGGATGCCCCGTGAGCGGAAAATGCGGAAGCTGTCTTTATGCCGGGATCCCCTATACAGAACAGCTTCAGAAAAAACAGCGGAAAATGGAATCACTTCTGGGAAGTTTTGCCAGGGTTGATACGATACTCGGCATGGCAGATCCGTACCATTACCGGAATAAAGTGCATCACGTATTCGGTCACACAAAGGCAGGAGATATCATTTCGGGGTGCTACGAGCAGAATTCCCACAGGATCGTCAATGTGGACGATTGTCTCATTGAAGACGAAAAATGCCAGCAGATAATCCGTACCATCCGTAAACTGTGCAGGTCATTTAAGATAAAGACCTACAACGAAGACACCGGATACGGGCTCCTTCGTCACGTGCTGGTAAGGAGAGGTTTTAAAAGCGGAGAGATCATGGTGGTGCTGGTACTTTCCTCCCAGGTGCTTCCAGGAAAGAACAATTTCGTGAAGGCGCTGCTTTCCGAACACCCCGAGATCACCACCATCGTGTTAAACGTGAACGACAAGGATACCAGCATGGTACTGGGAGACTTTGAAAAGCCCCTTTACGGACCGGGTACCATCAAAGATGAACTTTGCGGGAAGACCTTCCGAATTTCTCCGGCATCCTTCTACCAGGTGAATCCGGTGCAGACTGAAGTCCTTTACGGGGAGGCCATTAAGCTTTCCGGACTTACGGGGAAGGAAACGGTGATCGATGCGTACTGCGGCATCGGTACCATCGGTATCTGCGCATCCGGAAAAGCAGGAAAGGTGATCGGCATTGAGCAGAATCCGGCAGCCGTCCGCGATGCAAAACTGAACGCAAAAGAAAACGGTATCCGCAACATAAGTTTCGTGACTGCAGACGCAACCCAGTGGATAAAAGACTATGACGGGAAGGCTGACGTGATCTTCATGGATCCGCCCCGCACCGGAAGCACTGCAGAATTTATCCGGGCGGCGGCAGGTCTCGATCCGGAAAAGATCGTCTACATCTCCTGCGGACCGGATACCCTGGCAAGGGACCTGAAAGAGTTTGGAAAACAGGGCTATCACCCCTCCGTGATCCGGCCTGTGGATATGTTCCCGCTGACCGACCACGTTGAGAGTGTCGTATTGCTGTCCAAAGCGACTAAGTAAAGTGTAGAAATACGCTTGAAATAAGGGCATTTCAGCATTTTCGGTAAAATAGAATACAGGTCGTGCCGGAAGAAGCAGAAGCCGTAAGGTTCATTTTTAACGAGTACCTGAGCGG
>JAKSOD010000056.1 GCA_024405755.1 Clostridia bacterium | reverse complement strand
ACGGAATAAAGCACCGCGATCCCGTCCGCGATGAATATTTAGAGGTTCCCTTTATGTAAAGGAATAATATGAATAACCGCAACAGAAGAAACGCCGCCCACCGAATTCTGCGTCCAAAGACGTTGCGGGGGCGCAACGTCGAAAGGGGTGTCTCACTTACGTGATCCACCCATGCAAATCCTGCTCGGCGAATGAAATTCGCCGTTTTGGCACATAAATAATGGAAACTCTTTTGTTTTCTGTGCCAAAACCGCAGGATATTGCTCAAAAACGGCGGCTCCTGCCCGCCGTTTTTGACGTGCTGTCTCATAGAGACAGCACGTTCTGAACCTAAATTAACGCCTCATTAAACATATTACCAAAAGTTTTTGGGGGTGTGGGGGGATTTTTCCAAAAATCCCCCCGCAATCGCGTCTCCAACCGCTTCTCCTATGTATAAAACAGTTGACAATCAAATTTGGGTGTGTTATAATGTGAATAATTATAATATTATTCCAAATAACGGAGTGAAAACATGCTTGACATTAAATTTATCCGGGACAACCCCGAAATCGTAAAACAGAATATCAGAAACAAATTTCAGGACTTCAAGCTTCCCCTTGTTGACGAGGTGATCGCCCTTGACGCGGACAACCGACGCACGATCCGTGAAGCGAGCGATCTCCGCGCAGACAAGAACAAATTTTCCAAGCAGATCGGTGCTTTGATGGCTCAGGGCAAGCGCGAGGAAGCCGCCGAAATGAAGGCGAAAGTCGCCGAAAGTGCCGCACGCCTTGCAGAACTCGAGGCTCTCGAACCCGTTTATGAGGAAAAGATCAGAAAGATCCTCCTTCAGATCCCGAATATCATTGACCCCAGCGTTCCGATCGGCAAAGACGACAGCGAAAACGTGGAAGTTCAGCGTTTCGGCGATCCCGTCGTGCCTGATTTTGATATTCCCTACCACACCGAGATCATGGAATCCCTTGACGGCGTGGATATGGATTCCGCCGGACGTGTTTCCGGAAACGGATTCTACTACCTCATGGGCGACATTGCGCGTCTGCACTCCGCCGTTCTTGCCTATGCCCGCGACTTTATGATCGGCAAGGGTTTCATTTACTGCATCCCTCCCTTCATGATCCACGGCAACGTGGTCGAGGGCGTTATGAGCCAGACCGATATGGATGCCATGATGTATAAGATCGAGGGCGAAGACCTCTATCTGATCGGCACCTCGGAACACTCCATGATCGGCAAATTCATAGATCAGATCATTCCGGAAGACACCCTTCCCCAGACACTTACGAGTTACTCCCCCTGCTTCCGCAAGGAAAAGGGCGCACACGGTATCGAAGAACGCGGCGTTTACCGTATCCATCAGTTCGAAAAGCAGGAAATGATCGTCGTCTGCCGTCCCGAGGACAGCATGGCATGGTACGAGAAAATGTGGAGATTCTCCGTTGAACTGTTCCGTTCCCTTGAGATCCCCGTACGCCAGCTTGAATGCTGCTCCGGCGACCTTGCCGATCTGAAAGTCAAATCCTGCGACATTGAGGCATGGTCACCGAGACAGAAAAAGTACTTTGAAGTCTGCTCCTGCTCCAATCTCGGCGACGCTCAGGCAAGACGTCTGAAAATGCGCGTCAAAGGTGCCGACGGCAGAACTTATCTGCCTCACACCCTGAACAACACCGTGGTGGCTCCTCCCCGTATGCTTATCGCATTCCTTGAAAACCACCTGCAGGCTGACGGCAGCGTGACTATTCCCGAAGTGCTTCGTCCTTATATGGGCGGGATCGCAAAACTCGAAAAGAAGCACTGAGCAGATCAGCATCTGCACGCTCATCAGATAAAATTTTAAGGCAATACCGCACAATTCTAATGGTGTGATTGCGCCGGCAGGTTTTTCGTCAGTCTAAACAAAAATCCGCGCGTATAGTTGACCCTATACGAAGGATTTTTGTGACGAATGACGGAAAAGATGCAAGCAAGCGTGCCATTAAGGCATCAGTCGTGAATTGCGCGGTATTGCCTTAATGGCGGGGCAAACTTCCCCGCCATTTTGTAAAAGGTACCGATATGGAAAACAACGAAATTGAAGCGCGTTTTTTCGCACTTGAAGCAAAATGCGCGTCGTGTCACCGCTGTCCCCTCGGCGACACACGCACGAATATCGTGTTCGGCACGGGCAGCCGTCACGCGGATCTTATGTTTGTGGGCGAAGCACCGGGCGAGCAGGAAGATCTCTCCGGCACGCCTTTCGTGGGGCGCGCGGGGCAGCTTCTTGACCGCTATCTTTACGCCGTGGATATCAAACGCGAGGACGTTTATATAGCGAATATCCTCAAATGCCGACCGCCGAAAAACCGAGATCCTCTTCCTGCGGAGGAAGATGCCTGTATCGACTATCTGCGGGATCAGGTGCGGCTGATCCGTCCGAAGATCATTGTCTGTCTCGGAAGGATCGCAGCCATGAGGCTCATAAGACCGGACTACAAGATCTCGCAGGAGCACGGAAAATGGGTAGAAAAAGGCGATTTTTCAATGACGGCAGTCTTTCATCCCGCCGCCCTGCTGAGAGATCCGCGCCGGCGGGAAGATATGCTTGCCGATATGAAGTCGATCAAGGCACGGCTTGATGAACTTTGCGCGAAGGAAAGTAAAGTTAAGTAAAGTAATGTTTAAGAGGTCAGAAATGCAGAACAATAACAACAATAATGAAAACCCAATGATGTACCGGCTGTTTGCCGTGGTAATGGTTGCGCTCTGCGGCGGTTTTGCCCTGAAAAACTACATTGAACAGCCGATGACGACCACCCTCGTGGTGCTGATCGTCTGTGCTGCCGCGCTTGCCGGCTCACTTGTAATGCTTGCCGTCTCCTTCGTCAGATCGAAAAAAAGCGGCAAATAATTAAACGGAAAATAATTAAGGGAACCTCTGAATAAACTCAGATTTCCAAACCAAAACACGGATTTCATAAACCGGGCTGCCCCCAATTACACAGCCGCATAAGTACGTTTTCAGATTGAGAAAAGACGGGCTGTCGCATTAAGACAGCCCGTCAAAAACGGCGGTCAGGAGCCGCCGTTTTGCCCTGAAAAATGAGTAAAATCCATCCTTGTTTCAAGGTAAAAACGCCAATGTCGCGTCAAACGCAGTGGCTCCTGACCACTGCGTTTGAGTGGCTGTAAAAAAGTATTGACTTTTTTACAGCCACTATATTTTTTGCCCGAGAAACCGTGATTTGTTATGCTCTCCATATGTTTTTTACAATTTCTCTGTCGATACCTTGATATTTGGCAACACCGCTGAAGATATTTATAAATCCACATTTACGCATAACAGCTTGTGAGGCTTTATTATCAGCTAAACAAATTCCATATACCTCAGACAGTCCTGCTTGTTTTGTTATCACCGGAAGAAAAGCCTTAACAGCTTCAGCAGCATAACCGTTTCCCGTATATTTTTTACCAATGTGAAAGCCGATTTCCCAGCTGCCGTCATCAATAGGGCACAATTGAACATACCCTACATTATCCTGTGTTTCCTTTACAATGACAGGATATACAAGCGGTCCCTCAAAAGAACCGTACTGTGAGATCAGAAAAACCAAAGTTTCCTGAACTTCTTCAACAGTGTCCCAGACTTCATCCGGAACAAACCGTTTATTATCTTCATCGACAGAATTCTCCTGAACAGCCTGTGCCATGTCAAGAGTAAATTCAGTAATAATTAATCTGGCTGTTTCAATTCTCATATAAGAACGCTACCTTCCCGGCAAATTCTTGTTTGTCTGTATCTTTATCGGGCATCGGATTTTGCCGCACAAAATCTTCAGGGGACCTCTGAAAACTTCCTTACCGGGCTGCCCCCAAAAGGACAACCCGTTTTTTATTTTTATTCTTCCGTTCTGACGATTTTTCCGTCGATCACGGTAAAGGCATACGTCTTGTCGGAGAAGCAGCACCGCTCCGCGCCGAGTCTATTGTAAACCTCCGCCGAAGAACCGGAATTCTTCCCTACGGACTCCGCGTACGTGTTCTCGAACAGCGCGTATTCCATAGCCGGATAAAGCAGATTATAAAGGGTGTTGATCTTGTTGTATCCGTGGTGGGATACCTGCATTATGTCGCATCCGAACGTGGATTTTGAGTAAATATTGCACATAAACCCGCCCTTATCAATAGTTCCCATTTTGCAGTCGCCGGGCAGAAAAACGGATTTCCCACTGAATTTCAGCATACACACCGCGCTTGAGCTGTTGTAATCGGTGTATTCTTTTGAAAGGAACTTTTCGATATTGTCTTCCTGCGTGTAGAGGAACTGCAGTTCCACGTCGCCGACATTGATCTTCATTCCGTTGTGCGGCTTCATATAAAGCACGTCGGGGTATAATCTGTTTACCATGGACTGCATGGCAAGCTGATCATTACGCTGAGAAGAGCCCGGAGCGATCACGCTCTTCTCGGGGAAATTCCACATTACTCTTTCAAGCGCGATCTGCTCATGGTGAGTCTCTATCATTTTTGCGGCACCCGGGAAATGGTCGCTGTGTCCGTGCGTTATGTACCACAGAGAGATGCGTAGTTTTTCGCCCTCGGCAAGTTCTGTCTTTGACAGCATAAACTGCCAGAGTTTTTCCGTGTCAACGGTCTTGACTCCGCCGTCGTTGATAAACCACGATCCGTCGGAATTGTGCAGAAGGATCAACTGACCGGTGCCATTGAAGCCGTAGGCGTAAAGAGTTGTTTTTTCGGTAGTGCCGGGGTTGAGAGTATAGCAGAAATTGTCAAGCGGGCAGCTTACGGGATCGCGTATGATATTCACCTGCTTGTAGAAACGGGTGTAATAGAAATACACGCGTTTTTTTCCGTTGGAGAAAAGGGCGAAGCGGTTGTTTTCGACAGTCGCCTCGTATTCGGAAACGAAGCCGTACTCCGCGAGGAGTGATTTATATGCTTCAAATTCCGTGAGATTTGTGTTATTTACGGTATGCATATAGCAGGTGGTGGAGGACTCAATGAGACCGTGACCGCAGTTTAACAATCCGGGTTTGATCTCTCCGCCGACATAGGCGGGAAGATCGTTGAATTTCCAGCCATCGCGTGTCGGAAGGACCACTTCTGCCGCCGTCGTATCCGGCGCGGAGGATTCTGCCGTATCTGAGGTATCTGCGGGATCGGAGGTATCTGCGGGATCGGAGGTGCCGCCGGAGGTGCCGGGATCAGTTCCTTCACCGCCGCATGAGGCAAAACAGAAAAGCGCACCCGCCAAAAGTATCGCGGCAAGAAGGAACGCAAGTGTCTTTACAGTGCAAAAGCGGAATGATTTCATCGTCAGTCTCCTTGGTTTCGGTGAATTGTCAAAACTACCGTTTTTCTTTTCTTATTTTACCAAAAAAACGCGGGAAAATCAAGTCCCCCGCGTTTTTTCTCCTCAAAAACTTCCGAGGAAAGCGGCGTCGTCTGTGCAGGCGGGATCGTTGACGATACGGCGGCAATGCTCCGGTATGTATATGAGCATTGCGGAACGTGCCTCGCGTCTTGCGAATTCCCCGACAGCGGTGCCGGCGGCTCGCTCGGTCTTTCCGCTGACACGCAGCAGGAATCTGCCGCCGTCTGTCAGATACGCACGGCTGCCCTCTCCCTCGCCGGCAGCACGGATAAGCCGGCAGCCGCTGACTAGTCCGCCCACGGTGTCAAAGCCGAAATATGCCTCCGCCGAATCCGGCAGCTCGTAATCCCCGTCGTAGGGTGTCGACTGCGCCACATCCGGCGTTACACTCTTTTGGCGCGCGCCGGTCTGCTCCGGTCCGGACGGCGGCGACGGAAGTTTCGTGACAAACATTTCGCACCCGCCCTCACGCGACGGAAACAACTGTATGAACACCCGCCCCGCCGAGGCATCAAAACCGCATCTCTCCCTCGCTCGGTCAAGCACCGGCGCAAATGTCCGGCGCATATCACAGCCGCCCTCTCCCTCACGGTCAATGTCGTACTGCCGCACTTCATCCGCGGTCAGCATGATTTTCAGTTTCGTATTGTTTATCAAAATCAGTTCCATTACGGACCTCTCTCCTCTTATCTAATATGTTTCTACTTATATTATAATCCATCTTTCGCGACTTTGTAACCCCTAAAATATTGGTATTTCGTCATCCTGCGCTATTGTTCCTCACCGTATTAGTGCAATAAAGCAATAAAGTGCCTGATCTTCCTTTAAACTTTTGTCATTTCCTCCAAAATTGTATTTTTTTGCAAAAATTGCTTTACAACTTTATCGTAATGAAGTATAATAATGTCATAAAGAAACTGCGCCGGAGGTTTTACGGCGCAAAAAGGAGAAAAAATGAAAAACACAGTCAAACGCATTCTTACGATCGCTCTTGCGATGATACTCACACTTTCCGCAGCCGCCTTCGTCGGGTGCGGAAAAGACAAAGGCTCCGACCTTGAATACGTTAAGGAAAAGGGCAAACTTATCGTCGGCATCACGGATTTCAAACCCATGGACTATCAGGAAAACGGTTCCGACAAGTGGATCGGCTTCGACGCCGACATGGCAGCCGCTTTCGCAAAGTACATAGGAGTTGACGTTGAATTCGTAGTCATAGATTGGGACAGCAAACTCAACGAACTCAACACCAAAAAGATCGACTGCATCTGGAACGGCATGACACTTGACGACGGCATCAAAGCCTCAATGGAAACCTCCAAGGCATACTGCCTCAACGCGCAGGTAGTGGTCGTATCGTCCGATAAGAAGGATCAGTATACCACCGTTGATTCCATAAAAACCCTGAACTTCGCCGCAGAAGGCGGTTCAGCCGGTGAAAAACAGCTTACCTCCCTCGGTATCACCGCGATCCCCGTTGCCGATCAGGCTGCCGCCCTGCGTGAAGTTGCCTCCGGCAAAGCCGACGCCTGCGTCATTGACCTGCTCATGGCGGGAGCAATGATCGGCGAGGGCACCGCTTATCCCGATCTTTCCTACACCGTGAAACTCAACTCCGAGGAATACGGAGTCGGTTTCCGCAAAGGCTCCGATCTTGCCGCAAAACTCAATGATTTCTTTGCTTCCTCCTACGCTTCCGGCGAAATGAAAACGATCGCCTCAACCTACGGCGTGCAGGAATCCCTTATCGCTCAATAATCACAGCATATGTTTTCTGACGTATTAACAGCGCTCGCCGCGGGTTTCGGAAAGACACTTCAGATCTTCTTTCTGACCCTGGCGGGCGCTGTCCCGCTGGGACTTGTGATCGCTTTCGGCTCCATGAGCCGCTTCAAACCTCTGAAATACGCCGTGCGCGGATTGATCTGGATCATCCGCGGCACTCCCCTTATGCTCCAACTGATCGTAATTTTCTACGGTCCCGCCCTGATATTCGGTTTCGATCCGTGGGGAGGAGCGAATTCCGGACGGCTTGCCGCCACTCTTTTCTCATTCATTCTCAATTACGCCTGCTATTTCTCCGAGATCTACCGCGGAGGGATTGAAAGCATTTCAAAAGGTCAGTACGAGGCGGGACAAGTTCTCGGAATGACACGCTCGCAGGTTTTTTTCCGCGTGGTGCTCCTGCAAGTGGTGAAACGCATTATGGCACCTATGAGCAACGAGATCATAACTCTCGTCAAGGACACGTCCCTTGCCCGCGTGGTCGCAGTCTCCGAACTGCTGTTCAAGGCGGAAGCCTTCACGAAAAGTCAGGGACTGATCTGGCCCCTTTTCTTCACCGGAGTTTTCTATCTTCTTTTCAGCGGACTGCTGACCGTTGTTTTCGGCAAACTTGAAAAGAAACTCTCCTACTTCAACTGACGGAGGAAACCATGCCCATACTTCAAGTCGAACATTTAAGCAAACGCTTCGATCAGCATGAAGTCCTGCGCGACATCTCGTTTTCCATTGAAAAGGGAGAAGTTCTCGCCATAATCGGCTCGTCGGGCGGCGGAAAAACCACAATGCTTCGGTGCCTGAACTTTCTTGAGACCGCCGACGACGGCACGATCTCCGTCGACGGAAAAGTGATTTTCGACGGTAACGTGCAGAATCCGCAGAATTTCCGCAGCACCGATAAATCAAAAATGAGATCCGGGAAAAAGGCAGTCAGAATGAGCGACGAAGAACTTCGCGCCGCGCGCCGTCATTTCGGTCTTGTTTTTCAGTCATTCAATCTGTTCCCGCAGTATAATGTGCTGCAAAACGTGACTCTTGCCCCGACTCTTGCAAAAGCGGGAACACCGGATGAGATCAACGCTCGCGCCCGCGCGCTGATCGACCGTGTGGGACTGACTGAAAAACTTGATTTTTATCCGTGCCAGCTCTCCGGCGGACAACAGCAGCGTGTGGCTATCGCCCGTTCTCTCGCGCTGTCTCCCGATATTCTCTGTTTTGACGAGCCTACCTCTGCGCTCGATCCCGAACTCACCGGTGAAGTTCTCCGCGTTATCCGCGATCTGCGGCAGGAGAATATGACTATGGTGATCGTCACTCACGAAATGGAATTCGCCCGCGCCGTCGCCGATAAGGTGATTTTTATGGCAGACGGCATTATCGAGGAAATGGGATCACCTGATGAAATCTTCACAAATCCGAAATCGCCGAAACTCCGTTCATTCCTCGGTAATTTTTAAGCAGGCAGAGCCTGCTTTTGATCCGGGGGCAGGCAGAGCCTGCACTTGTCCGGGGACTCCGTCCCCGCCTGAA
>JAKSOD010000055.1 GCA_024405755.1 Clostridia bacterium | reverse complement strand
TGCCGATAACACGCACGTGTTCAGTTCATAATTCAGACAGGGCTGCCGCAGTTTTGCGACAGCCTGTTTTTAGAGAGAAAAAATGAAGTATTATGAGATAGGTGGAGTCAGATTCGCCGTTGATGGCCCGGAATTTGAGGAATCAGCAAATCTCGCCCTTTTCCGAAAAGAAGATTGCGTTCCGGATGTATCTTTACAGATAGAAATCTCGGACCATATATCTGATGATGAAATATCCGGCGAAGCTGATCGAAAATACAAGAGTTATAATAACGTCAACGTTTATCAAAGTGGAGACGTTCGGATCAGAACGGTCAAATGTGAAAAGAATGACGGGATTTTGTGGAAGGATATCTGTCTTTCGGGTAAACATAAAACTCTATGGAATTCCGCATATAGAAGTCAACTCGGAACTCACGAAATATTACGTATTCTTGATATTCCTCACGAAATGCTCATTCGCGGGGGAACATTCCTTCATGCGGCTTATGTTGAGTATAACGGAAAAGCGATTCTTTTTACTGCACCGAAACAAACCGGAAAATCCACTCAGGCACGGCTTTGGGAAGAGACACTTGGAGCAGAGGTTATTAACGGTGACCGTGCGGTGATTCGCCGTACAGAGAAAGGATGGTATGTTTTCGGATCGCCATATTGCGGAACGTCCGGTATCTGTAAAAACAGAACGCTGCCGATTTCCGCTATAGTAATTCTTCGTCAGGGACAGAAAAATATAATTCGCCATTCAACAAAGCACGAAGCAGTAATGTCTTTTCTCGGAGGATGTACTTTTGATGTAGGCGACGAAGAAGAAAGCAGATCTGTTTCAAATATCTGTCGGATGGCGTTTGATGAAATTCCGTTTTACACGCTTGAATGTCTTCCTGATAGAGAAGCAGTGTATTGTCTGCTGAACGAATTGAGATCAGAAAGCGGTTTTCAAAACGAATGAAAGAAAAGAAAGAAATCCTGATGACCGAGCACCTTGTGTTAAGAGAATATGCAGAGTCGGATTTTTGTGAGCTGAGGGAGATAATCTCCGACCGCGAGACAATGAAATATTATCAGAAACCGTACGACGAAAAAGGAGTCAGACAGTGGATTGAATGGAATCTCGATAATTACCGTGATCTTGGTTTTGGCCTGTGGGCGATCGAATTGAAAGAGAGCAGAGAATTTATCGGGGATTGCGGCATCACTATGCAGATTATAAATCATAAGATCGTTCCAGAAATAGGTTATCATATCAATAAAAAGTATCATAATCACGGATATGCCACAGAGGCTGCACGTGCGTGCCGTGATCTGATTTTCAGCACAACGCCGTTTAGAACAGTTTATTCATATATGAATAAAGAGAATATCGCTTCAAGAACTGTTGCAGAAAAAAGCGGAATGAAACAAGTTGATGAATATAACGACGGGGAAGAAACACTCTCTGTTTATGCCATAACGAGAGAGGAATGGGAAATGCTCGGTTAAAGTTAAAAAAGTTAAAAACAATTCACAGTTTTATTTTACCGAGGATATATTTTCGTTGTATCATACAAATGTCAACAATCGCTTTTTCCCGGAGGAGAAAATGAAGGAATACGGACCGAATATAACACCTGTGTCGGAAAGTGACAAATTGGAAGCACAGGAGATAAAAATCGAGAACGGTTTTACGAAATGGTTTGACAATTTTTGGTTTTATAATAAGTGGAAGGTGATCATTGCACTATTTGCGATAGTTCTCGTTACGGTGTGTGTACTGCAAACCTGTGGGAACGTAAGCAACGATATCACTGTGATGTACGCGGGGTCGCTATATATTACCGATAAAACCGCTAAAGAAATTGAAAAAGTTCTCAATGAAGTAATGCCGAGAGATTTCAACGGTGACGGGGAGAAGATCTCTGATATTGCGGCACTGAATATTTACTCTGCGGAGCAGATAAATGAGCGCAAAGAACAGGCAAAGAATGATCATTCGGTCATAGAAATCAACGGTTATGCCAACGGGCAGGAACTCTCTTCATTCGATAACCTTGTCACAACAGGAGAATACTCCTTGTGTCTGCTTGAAGACTGGCTTTATGAAAGGATCGCAGTCGGCGGAGCAGTGCGTCGCCTTGACGATATTTTCGGAACTGACGGGGTCCCCGAGAATGCCATTGACTCCTACGCCATAAGATTCTGGGATACTGATTTTGCAAAAAAATATGCGGAAGAATTCAAGTTCACTCCGAAAAATACTGTATTGTGCCTTAGGACCCCGGTTTCTATCGGCAGCGTGCTGAACGGAAAGAAGAGTAAGCGTAATTATGGCTATGCCGAAGAAATGTTCCGAGCAATTGTTGAACTTGAATATACTCCAGCAAAAACCGATTGATAAAACAGAATTCCCGTGGGACCGTTTGTGATCCCACGGGAATTCTGTTATTGGATGTATCAGTCAAAACATCTGTCAGCTTCGGCAAAAGGATCAACGTCGTTGATATTTACCGGGAGAAGCCGGAAAGAAAACGTAAATTCTTTGTCTTTGAACTGATAATCGGGGGAGAGAGCCGGACCGCAAGATTGAGAACCGATCCCGTTATGTCTGAGGTCGAGATTCACAACGGTTTCCTTCATCGGAACGAGATCGTAGTCATGGCGTGCTGCGGTGAGTTGAGCGGGCGTGAAATGAGAGCAGTTGAAAGAGATACCGCGGCTTTCCGGTAGAGCCATACAAAGCAGTCCGTGACCTGAAATGGTACCAACGGACATCCAGCGGGTATCCGTATGTGCCATATTTTCCTGCGGACGTACATAATGCTCAAAGTGCTCACTGACGGTGGTTATGAAACGTCCCTGACAGGAAGCATGGCGTTTGTCGATATAACTTTCAACAGGACCTCTGCCGAAATATTCAAGTCGTTCGTTGCTTCCGGGCATAATGAATTCAACACCGAAACGTGGCAGCATAGGCAAATCATCCCGCACGTTTGCCGTGAACTCAACGGTGACACCTTCTGAGGCACGGAAACAATATTTTGCTTCCAAACGGATAACCGGTCGAAGAAATGCAGCTCCAAGAGAAAGGGAAGATGTGACAACGACAGTGTTTTTATCTGATGAAATAAGATTGCAGGAATAGCATTTTGTCGTCAGACGGTCAAAACCTGCCTTGATCCAATCGTTTTTCACAACACGGTCGTTGTCGGTCGGTGCACGCCAAATCGTGGGGCGAATCTCGGAGCAGAGCATTTCTCTTCCATTGCTGTTGATTGAAGAAATAAGTCCTGATCCTTTGTCTACCCAATAAAGTGTATTGCCGTCGAACACGGTGATTCTCTTGTCGCTGACGTCTGCTGAGAGTGTGGTATGTGCATGATGCGAAGCTGGGAGGATACGCTTACGTGAAGAAAGTTCGAATTGTTCAGAACCGACTTCATAACCTGCCGGTGCCCATTCCGTGGCGTGCTTCTGACGAACTGATATATTCAGATAGCACTCTCCCACGAGAATGGATGCCGGAACGTCAAGTGAGTACTTTCTTGAACGTCCTGCGGGGATTTTCAGCTCCGGAATCATTCCGTCGCAAACAACTTTTCCGTCACGTTCGACACTCCAATAAACGGAGAGATCAGAAAAATCGGTAAAGAAGCGGCGGCTGTGGATGCGGAAAGAAGATCCGTCGGCGGCAACTTCGCTGATATAGAAAGGTTTTATGACCTGTTTGTATTCAAGAAGTCCTGTGTGAGGGCGGCGGTCAGGATAAACAAGTCCGTCAACGCAGAAATTACCGTCATTTGGAAAATCGCCGAAATCCCCGCCGTAGACGTAGTGCGGATCGTTATAGATATCGTCCCCGGTTGCAACGGAGTGATCAGTAAATTCCCACACACAGCCTCCGAAGAAGGCGTCGTTTGAAAAAATCACGTCCCAATACTCTTTGAGATCACCGGGGCCGTTGCCCATGGCATGGGAATACTCACAGAGGAAGAAAGGCTTCGTGTATTTTTTGTTTTTGATATAACCGAGTATCTCGTCTATCGGAGGGTACATACGACTTTCGATATCCACCCAAGGACATTCATCCATATCCGGACGTGCAGCAAGGTGTTCCGGACGGTATTTCAATGAATGGATACGGCGTGAAACGTCCTCACAGTGAACGAGCGCAGCCGGCATACGGCGGTGAATGTACTCGGACATCAGCCGCTGATTTTTTCCCATACCGGATTCGTTTCCAAGCGACCACATAATAATGCAGGCATGGTTTTTGTCACGTTCGAACATACGCTCAGCGCGATCGAGAAGGGAATCGGCCCATTCCGGGGAGTCGGAAAAGAAATCCCAACTTCCGACTGCCTGAGCACCGTGACATTCGTAATCCGTCTCGTCGCACACAAAGAAGCCGAGTCTGTCGCAGAGTTCATAAAAACGCGGATCATTTGGGTAGTGGCTTGTTCGTACCATATTAATATTATGACGTTTCATAATATAAAGGTCGTTCAACATATGCTCGTAAGGTGTGGCATATCCGAGGAGCGGATGGCTGTCATGGCGGTTGACACCGCGTGCTTTAACTTTTTTCCCGTTAATGAAGATCACTTTGTCGCGGATAATGATGTGCCTGAAACCCACACGCAGACAAATGTGTTCGTCTCCGCAGCAGACAAGCAAAGTATAAAGAACAGGAGTTTCATCCGACCAGAGTTTCGGGTGTGAAACGAGAATTTCAAATTCTCCGCTGCCATCAAGCACTATGGATCCGGAACTTTCCTCGCCACCGGAAGGACCGAGGAGACGGTAAGAAATATCCGCTTTTCCGTTGAGGATGACGGAAACGTTCAGTACACTTTGAGTGTAGTTCTGATTCAGTTCCGTACGGCAATAAATATCATTCACGTGAATTTTGTCGCGTGAAAGCAGGTAAACTTCGCGAAAAATTCCGGAATAGCGGAATTTATCCTGATCCTCAAGGTATGAGCCGTCGCACCACTTGAAAACAAGAACTTTTACGGTATTTTTCCCTGACTTTACTGCATCGGTAATGCGAAACTCGCTCGTGGAATGACTTACCTGACTGTATCCCGTAAAAATATCATTTATATAAAGATAAAAGCAGGAATCGACGCCCTCGAAGTTTATGTATATCTCACGTCCGTCAAGAAATTCAGAGTCAAGATCGAAGTCCCGCACGTAAAGTGCAGAAGGATCGGCATCGGGAACATGTGGTGGATCAAAGGGGAAAGGGTATCTGATATTTGTGTAGTTCGGTGTGTCGAATTTTTTCCCGATCACGGTCTGCCATGAGCGAGGCACTGACATTTTATCCATTCCGGCGCGAGAAAAATCCGGTGCCGTAAAGTCATCAATATCATATGGAACGGAATAAAAACGAAAATCCCAGTCACCGCAAAGCGAGTAAAAGCGGTCGCTGAATGCCCGTTCCCGAAAAATGGCCGTGTTTTCATCTCCGAAAGGAATAAAATACGCACGGGGCTTTTCACAGCCCACATGAAGCGTTTTCTGTGATTTGTGAAAATCGTATGAAAATGACATTTCAGACTCCATATTTTGAATTTCAATTGAATTATACCACATAAAAACACCGCCCGCAATAGAAAAGGTAAAAAGGACGGTGCTTTTATTCAAAAATATATCAGATCAATATCCGTATTTTTTACGTTTTTTAATGATGAAGACCAGTGCAGTAATGACGGCCAGTGACTCGGAGACAACCGTGGAATACCAGATACCGTCGATTCCCCAAAAAACCGGGAGCAGCATGACCGCGACGACCTGATACAAAAGCGTACGAAGAAATGAGATCAGTGCGGAAGTCAGTCCGTCGTTTAAGGCGGTAAAAAAGGAAGAACCGAAAATAGCAATACCGGCAAAAAGGAAAGAGAATGAATAAATTCTGAAACCGCCGCGTGTCATATTGAAAAGATCTTTAGAATAACCCACAAATAAACGTGAAAGCGGAACGGCAAGCACTTCTCCTAACAGCAGCATCAAGACGGAAGAAATACCGAGAACAACAAAGCTTTTTTTCAGAATGCTTTTTAGTTCTAAGGTGTTTCCCGCGCCGAAGTGGAAACTGATAACGGGTGCAGTTCCGATAGAGTATCCAATGAAAACAGCAAGGAAAAACAGACAGACGTACATAATAACGCCATATGCGGAAATCCCGCCCTCCCCGGCGTATTTCAACAGTTGAAAATTATAAAGGATGTTAACGAGGGACAAAGAAATATTTGTCATAAGTTCAGATGAGCCGTTGGTACAAGTCTTGAATAAGATCCTGCCGTCAAATTTCGTCCGCCCAAGCCTCAGAAGACTCTGATTTTTGCGGGCAAAATAAACCAAAGGGAAAATTCCTCCTACTGCCTGACTCAGCGCAGTGGCTGCTGCTGCACCGACAAGTTCCCAACGGAAAAACGCTACGAACAAGGCGTCGAGGATCATATTCGTTACTCCGGCAGCAACCGTTGCAATCAGACCGAGCGTGGGTTTTTCCGCAGTAACAAAAAAATTCTGAAATTCCATTTGCAGAACGAATGCAGGCACGGCAAGAAGAATGATCCTGCCGTAAATAACACAGTCTTTGAGCATTTCTCCCTCGGCACCAAGTAAACGTGCGACCGGCTCAAGGACAAGAAATCCAACCACTTCAATTAATATACCGAGTGCGATCGAGGCGTAAACGAGAAGTGAAAAGATGCTGTTTGCGCGTTCTGAGTCCCCCTCACCGAGAGTCTTGGAAACCAAAGCGCTGCCGCCTGTACCAAACATAAAACCGACAGTACCGAGGATCATAAGAAACGGCATAATGAAATTTACTGCCGCAAAAGGCGTCTCGCCGGCATAGTTTGAAACAAAATATCCGTCCACAACACCGTAAATCGAAGTGAAAATCATCATCATTATGGACGGAAATGTGAATATCAGCAGTTTTTTATAAGTAAAATGTTCGGAAAGTTGAATTTTCATACATGACCTCAAAAGAAAATGTATCTTTCGCCAGCGGCAAATTGCGCATGACTTCGGATATCCTGCAGTATTTTGATTATACCATTATTAGCTAATAAAGTCAACAATATCAAATGATAAAAAACATCTATTGAAAAAGAAGAAAATATATGATACAATTTGTTAGGAACGAAAGAGGAAAAGCGAGGGAAAAATAAGAAAAATGAAAAACATACCCGATTGCCTGATAGACCTGCATCTTCACCTTGACGGATCACTGTCCGTAAAAACGGTGCGCGAACTTGCAGCAATGCAGAATATTACCGTTCCGGAGAGTGACGCTGAGATCAGAAAAATGCTGACAGTCTCTCCCCAATGCCGTGATTTGAATGAATATCTGACCAAGTTTGACTTTCCATGCTCATTGCTGCAAACAAGGGAGGCTATTTCAACTGCTGTCTGTGCACTTGAAAATGAACTGAAGTCTCAGGGATTGATATATGCCGAGATTAGATTTGCACCTCAGAAACATTGCGAAAAGGGTCTGACGCAGGATGAAGTCGTCCGGGCTGCCATTGAGGGAATAAAAAGATGTGATTTTAAATCAAATCTTATTCTTTGCTGTATGCGCGGTGACGATAATAAAAAGGAAAACTTTGAAACAGTGCGTACAGCAGCGAAGTACTACGGGAAAGGCGTATGCGCCGTTGACCTTGCCGGAGCAGAGGCACTGTACAAAACTGAGGAATTCGACGATGTTTTCTCACTTGCAAGGAAACTCGGTATAAAGTTTACGATACACGCGGGAGAAGCTGACGGAGCCGAAAGTGTGAAAAAAGCACTGGAATTCGGTGCATCACGTATAGGTCACGGAGTACGTTCAATGAGTGACATGGAACTTGCAGAGAAACTCGTGAAGGAACAGATTGCCCTTGAACTTTGTCCGACGAGTAACCTTAATACTGCAATATATGAGAACTTGTCTGAATATCCGCTGCCCGAGATGATGAAAGCCGGCATACGGGTTACTGTTAATACTGATAATATGAGTGTATCCGGAACAACAGTGAGAAGGGAATTGACAAATCTGATAGAGACATTTGACCTGACCAAAACACAGGTAAAAAACATTCTGCTGAATGCCGTGTTCGCATCTTTTGCTGATGAGGAAACAAAATCCGTACTCGCTGAAAAGATAAAAAGGTCATTCAGATAAAACAGCGGTGTAATATCGGCGGTCTATGTCCTGATTTGTTTAACAGATATTATCCGGGTCAATCTGTGTCAATAAGTGAAAACATGAACAGAATGAAAAAATGAAAGAAAAAAGAAAAAAGAAAAAAGAAAGAAAACGGTACGTTATATGGCAATTAAGGGAAGAGAAGAACTGTTATTAAAGAAAGGCAATTCTCCGCAAAAATATTTTCCATACCCCTTGAATTTTCTTATTAGATATGATATAATATCAAAGTCGATTCGGATGGATATCGAAGCGGTAATAACGGGACCGACTCGAAATCAAAGCAGGTTCGTCACTCGTTTCTTTCCGACGGTTTTCAAAAATGCTTGTATATCAGGCAAAAACGCGCATTTCCCGGAATTTGATGTGCGTAAATTCTGAAAGCCGGTAGACAGTTTTCTATCAAAATTCCGGACAATTGAATATGGAGAGGTATCGAAGTGGTCATAACGGGGCTGACTCGAAATCAAAGCAGGTTCGTCACTCGTTTCTTTCCGACGGTTTTCAAAAATGCTTGTATATCAGGCAAAAACGCGCATTTCCCGGAATTTGATGTGCGTAAATTCTGAAAGCCGGTAGACAGTTTTCTATCAAAATTCCGGACAATTGAATATGGAGAGGTATCGAAGTGGTCATAACGGGGCTGACTCGAAATCAGTTTGCG
>JAKSOD010000054.1 GCA_024405755.1 Clostridia bacterium | reverse complement strand
TTTAACAATTTTCAGTGTTATTCACTTGAATTTGTTAGATTATAACGAAATTCGTTATAAAATTCAAGAGCATAAGCACGCTGTTGAGCATGGGAACGCAAACCTTTTCAATGAGATATCCGGAAATGAAGAATACCTGCCGCAGTTTCCCTCGTTTTTTTGATTTTCGGTCAAAAACTAATTTGACTAATGCGCTGACCTGTGATATAATTCTATTAAAACATTATAAATCCGGTTTTTTTAAAAAGTCAGAATTGCACGGAAAAGTTGATTTTTCTTAAGAATATAGCCAAGGACATTGAATAGATAAACATAGCAACAATAACAAACTTAAGCATCAGAATGTTAAAAAGCAGGAGAAGCAGGTATTATGCGGCAGAATGATCTGAAACTTTACAAGACATTAGGAAAAATCCATTCATTTATATCTAATGTGTCTTCCTTTGATGAAGCAATACGCGGAGAAATCAGAATCATTGTTGAAAACGGTATCTTATTGTGTGGTGTGTGTCACGTGAAAACGAAAGCAACTGTTATCCATACTATTGGATATGCCCAGTCGACCTCACCGCACGAATGTACTTGCACGGTGACGGCATTGTCGGTAGAGTCTGTGAAAAACATGAAGCGGAGAGTTATTTTGATTTCAAATCCGAAGCGGCTCCTGAGGAAACAGAAATTCTCGCAGGAGTAGATGCATCATCGGTCGTCTGCGTCCCGTTCAGTATCAATGAAAATTTTGAAGGCTGCATGGAATTCATCAGAAACGGTTCAAATACGCCGTTTACAAGCGATGAAACGGAAATGTGTTCCATTCTCTCCATGATGGCCGAAATGTACATTATTAAAGCTGCGCCGCTCCCGGATCTGAAAGTCCACGGAGATGTGATCATGTCCGCAAAAGAGATAAGAAAATCGTTTTTAAGCGGCGGAACCATTTCGGAAGTGCTCAAGGGCGTGAACATCGATATCTTTAACGGCGAGATGCTTTGTTTGCTGGGAGAATCCGGCTGCGGTAAATCAACTTTTCTTAATATTGTGGGTGGCCTGCTGAATGCCGACAGCGGAAGCCTTTCGTTTATGGGGCATGAAATAACCGATATGTCGGAAGAAGAACTTACCGAATACCGGCGCGACAATATCGGTTTCGTTTTTCAGTCGTATAATCTGATGCCGAATCTGACCGCAAAACAGAATCTGGACCTTATTGCCGAGCTTGTCAAAGAACCGATGGATACCGTTGAGGCACTGGAACTTGTCGGGATGCGCGAAAAAGCCGGAAGTTATCCGTCACAGCTCTCGGGCGGCCAGCAGCAGCGCATTTCAATTGCACGTGCACTTGTTAAAAAGCCGAAACTTATTTTCGCAGATGAGCCCACCGCCGCGCTTGACTATAAGACAAGCATCGAGATACTGACGGTTTTTGAAAAGATCAAGCAGACGGGTACGACGATTCTGATGGTGACCCATAATGAGGAAATTACCCATATGGCGAACCGCGTGATACGTTTCAGAGACGGAAAGACATACGAGGTCATTGTCAATCACCGTCCGGCAAAAGCAAAAGAATTGAAATGGTGATCATGAAAAAAACACAATGGATCGAACTTCTTTACAACACAAGACATACGCTTGTGTCGTTTATAGCGGTCGTCTTGTTTGTGACCTTGGCAACGGGTTTGTTTACCGGCATAAAATGGACGGGACACTCCCTGGATTCATCGGTTGAAGCGGAATACTCTGACGGACATCTCCATCACTTTGAACTGAGCTATCCGTACGGATTTGACCGGGAGTTCATAGATTCACTGCTGCAGAACGGCATTGCCGATGAAGCAGAAGGCTATTATGAGACATATCGCAGTATACAGCAGAACGGCAGCAGATATCAGGCGAAAATTGTCTCTCTTACTGAAAGTATAGACAGACCTTACTGCATGGAAGGGACGCTTCCTACGCAGAAAGGCGAGGCCGCCGTCAACTTTTATTGGGCAAATAAGAACGGCGTCCGGGTCGGCGATGTGATCAGGCTTGAAAAGAGCAGCGCACACTCCGGTTTCTTTTTAAGTGCCGTTCTTGAGGAAAACATAGACAGTCTGCTGGCTGCTTCCGATAAAAGCGATGAGTTATTAACGGATTCGTACCGTGTGACGGCACTGGTCGGATCTGCAGAATATATGGGAAAGTATGCAGACACAAACGGTATGTCGCCGGTCTCCCCTGCACCTGTCGAAGCAGTCATATATGTAGCGGAACAGTCGTTTGATAAAAGTGCATTCTGCGGATATCAAAAGGTCGTTGTCAGAACGGAAGAACTGATTGGATTCGTGACAACGTCAGATACATATAAAGAACGGTCTGATCGTCTGAAATGCACCGTTGAGGCGGCAGCAAAGACCTATTCTTTACAAAGAAATACCGAGATGCTTGATGCCGCCGGAAGTATGGAAAAAATGCTGAGAGAATTGCCGGGGATAAATGATCACTGCGACGGTGATCCGCGCTTCGGGCAGATCCTTGCTGCCCTGAAGAGTGTCCGGGATTATGAAACTCATACCGCATCCCGTCAGATGAACGGCAGCTTTGCCGGCATCCGTTCCGTGATGGATACGTTTGACAAAATGCAGTATTCGCTTGTCAGCCTTTTTGTGATCATCGGAATACTGGTATGTTATTCGACAATTTCAAGACTTGTATACGATCAGACGGTTTTGATCGGAACGAAAAAGGCCATCGGTTTTTTTGCGGCAGATATCTTAAAACCGTTTCTGATTTATTCCGGCCTCGCTGTTACAGCAGGTACTGTATGCGGCATGCTCCTGGGTAGGTTTGTGATCGAGCCTGTGATGGTCGGATCCGTCCGCGAGACATATCGGTTCGGTCAAGTCATTTATTATTTCGGCATCGGGGATGCTCTGCTTTTTGCCCTGATCCAGGCAGTCCTGATCCTGGCCACCGCGCTTGTCGCGAGCATCAGCGTCTCCGGACAACCGCCTCTGCAGCTTTTGACGGGAGAACCGACGGTTTCCGGATCAACGCACAGTTGGCTCGAAAAAATACCGCTGTGGAACCGCACGTCGCTTATGCAGAAGACAATCATCAGAAACTGTCTGAATGACCGAAGGCGGGTTTTTGCGACGTTGATCGGCGTTATGGGATGTACCGCATTGGTGGTGTGCGCTCTGTCTATGTATGATAATCTGGTCGACTCGTTCGAACTGAACATGGGTAAAGTCAGCCGGTATGACACCGTTGTATATTTCAGCGGCAATGAACAGACTAAAGAAGATTTATGCTCTTTGTTTGATGAGAACGGAGTGCATTACGCGGATTCGTATTATTCCCTCGGGGCAATGCAGATGGAAAGCGGAGAACAGCTGGTCACCGGTCTGTATGTGACAGACAGTGCGGGTTTTTACGAGCTGTTTCATTTGTACGATGTTGATGACGGAATTGAAAAACAAGCCGAACACGGTGCCTGGGTCAATATCGCATATGCTGAAAATTTCGGGGCGTCTGCCTCAGATACGCTGCGCTTCACAGATGCTTCGGGGCAGGATCACGAATTTACTATCGAAGGGATTTACGAATACTATCTGTTGAATTATCAGATCATTCTCCCGAAAGATCTGTATGAAGAGGAATTCGGCGTATCTTATGAGCCCAATTCCCTCCTCCTTCGTACGGATGGCTCGGAATTCGAAAAGATCAGATCGTCGGTGCTTGATCTGGAAGACGGTTTGATAATCGGAGATTTTTACAGCGGGAAAAAAGTGACATTTGAGTCTATTGCCGGCATTGCCCGTGCTGTTTCGGCGGTATATATCGTTCTCTCCGCAATTCTTTCGATTCTGCTTCTTCTCAATCTGTTTACGATGTTTGTCTCGGAGAAAAAAAGAGAACTGATCACCTTGATGATAAACGGATTCCCCCGAAAAACCGCAGAACGGTATATTTATTCCGACACGAGATTCCTTACCGTCATAGGTATCGCGGCAGGCGTCGCTTTGGGAATCGTTATGGGCGGGATATCGCTCGACTCATTCAACAACAGTGCAACGTATTTTTTGAACTGCGCGGATGTGAAGGCGTGCGTAATCGGGGCGTTGTTTACGTCGGTGCTCACGTTTATCATGTGCCGCATTGCACTGAGAAAAGTCAGATATTTCAGTCTGGCGGATATTAATTCAATGTAAGGAGTATGTACATATGTTTTCAGATAACCATTTGATCTTATTGCTGATCTGTGCGGCACTGATCACCGTTTCAACGATTTTGTCAGTCAAATATAAGCTTTCGTCCAAAAAAGCATCGATAATTTTTGCCGTGATATGTGTAATCAGTGAAATTACAAAAGACATGGTAAGCATGGTCCCGTCGGAATTCGGCGGCTATATCCTCGATCAAAGTGACATCCCGCTGCATCTTTGCTCCTTGGTCGTATTTGTCATGTTGTTTATAGTATTTACAAAAAAAGAAAGCACACGGGAGAAGCTCCTCAGCGCTGTTGCCGTAATCGGGATTGTTGCACCGATCTTTGCCCTGTTGATCCCTACAGTTGGCGTCGCGCTTGACAAAGTGATCACCTATCAGTATTTTGTTTATCATGCTGCTCTCATGTGGTTTGCACTGCATCATATCATTACCGGTCAGGCTGAACTGGGGATACGTGCATATAAAAGAAATCTGGCGTATCTTTCTTTGATAATATTTTTGATGCTGTATATAAACAGTGCACTTTCAGCATATGGAGTAAACTTTCTCTTCCTGCGTAAACCGCCCGTTGACGGCATCCCGATTTTGAATCTTGATCACGGCTGGTATTGCTACTTTGCAGTACTGCTGCTGATCGGATACGGATCAGTTACGTTGGTCCATACACCGTTTATGATAAAAGAAAAAAAGCAGATCGGAAAAAAGTAAGACTGGGTTTTGCGGTATTCTGTAAGCGGCAGCGATGTGTACGAACATTATCCTGTTACCGATTTATCCGTATAGGGCAGCATTTATTGCTGTGATTCAGATATTTCTGACTTGAAAGAACAGCTTGGGTTTCAATAATCAGAAAATGTCAGATTATTTGTCAAGAGGATCGGCAAAAAAGCCGGTCCTCTTTTTTTGTCGAAAAGTTTCGACAACAGCCTTCATCGCCGTCTTTTCATTGGATAAGGTATAATTTTTTTGCATATTAAAAAGGTATCAAAAAAGATAGACATATTCAAAAAACTCCGGTAGAATGAAGTTCACACACAAACATTCATAAGGAGTTTATGAATATGTCTGAAAAAACATACAGCTGAATGAGGAAATTATCAAGAGCGAACTGAAAAAAATTGTGAGGACAAGCGTAAAAGGCGATGAACGATCTGCTGAACAAAGTAATTTAAGAATTGACGGAAGCTGCTTAATATAAGCGGAATGAAGCGTGGCAGGGGTATCGTTCCGGACCTACAACCGAAAGATGACCATCACATCGTAAGATGTCACACTTGAAATCCCCAAACTCAAAGGCGTTCCGTTCGAGACGGCAATCATTTTGCACTGCTGCCGTTGCAAAAGTTTCTGTTCAGGGAGCAGTTGTTCAAGTGTTTTTCCATAGACTATCTTCTCAACCAAGCAGTAATATTCCGACAAAGATTGCCGCTTGTGCCGCTGTATTCGTCAACTGTTCGATCCAGTTGGATCGAACATCCGACGAATCGAGTTTTGAGGCGAACACGCCCATCAGTATCATACCAATCACACCGACGGCAAAGAAAATTACCGACGGAAGCGACAGGACAGCCGCAAAAACGGCGGCCAGGTCGATCGTTTTCAGATTAAGAATAACGGCAAAGATCATCAGAGCAAAACCGATCGGCATAACGATACGCATGGCGATCAGTGCGGGAATGCTGTTTTTAATTACAATTTTCGGAATCGGTTCGGTCTTGAAGGATTCGATTGCAGAAACTCTGTTTTGGTGATTCATTGGTTGTTGCCTCCGTTATTCTGTGTCAGTTTTTCTGCGGCGGCGAGAAGCCGATCGCAATAATTTTCAAATTGCTTTTGTTCTTCTTTTGAAAGGCAGGTCATTATCTCTGCTAACCAGTTGTTGTGTAGATTCACGAGCACCGCTACCTTGCCGCGCCCGATGTCGGTAAGTGTGAGCTGTTTGATCCGTTTGTCAGCCACGTCCGGCGTACGCACGACGCAGTTTTTCTTTTCCAGTGCCGCAAGTGCTTTTCCGACGGTAGTCTTATCGGTTTTAAGTGCTGATGACACATCATCCTGCGAGCAGTTTTCATGGGAATAGATAAAGGAACAGATCATACATTCCGTGTCGCTTAGTTCCTGCATACGGATTTTTTCATGACTGAACTCTTTGTTGCACCGGAACAAAAGATTGAGTGTCTGATAATCCATTTTTTCTCCCAAATAGTAGAAAGTTCTACTATTATATCACGACTATAAGATAATTACAATAGAATTCGGAAATAAAATCAAAAACCTGTTATTTTCCACCATGGAAAAATTCCCGGTTAAGCACCCAAAAGCGCAGAAAAGCAGCAGACAGATGCCCCCCTTCGGAAGAATATACCGTCCGAAGAAAGAAAAATTCTATGGTGATCACAACTCCGAGGCAGAGCTGAAAAACAGATCCTCAATAACTGTGGCAAGTCTTTCGTTCTGAAAACTCGCAATCGTTGCGTGATCCGGTACCGTTCTCAGTTCAGAATCCACATATACCGGATGTCTGCTTTACAAAGCCGATCTGTCTCACGGCGGGCATACGCCCGATTCATATATCCAAATACCAGCAGCATGAACATCGTTCTCGGATTTATTTTTCTCCATATCCGAAGGTATGTTTGTTCAAGCTCCGTATAATCCAGTTCCCCGCATATTTCAAACACTTTGCGCACCGGATCGTTTTCTTCAATTTTTATTCCCACATTTATGGGCACACTTGATCTCTGTTTCTCATTGGTGAATAATATCCTCGCTTTTTTGTGGATTTTGCGTGGTAACTTAATAATACACGAAAGCAAGTGACCGGTAAAATTCCGAAAAGGACTTTACCGGGCGTTCATTCACTTTCTTACTTAAAAAATGGACAAAACGGCAAAAACAGCAAAAACAACCGTAAATCCCAGGTCCTCAGATACTTCGATCAATCCCCCGCAAAAGTCACGACCACATGTCTGACCATAACGAGCAAAAAACAACGGTCTCCCGGAATAATTTCCACATACGGGAGACCGCATTTTCTATGATTACAGAGATGTTTTTTTGCGGTTATATGACTTCAGTTCTATCGTAAAAGAAAGTCGTTGGGCGAATTATGTTATTTGATATCTGCAGAACAGGTATCTTCAACAACCGCCTCACCATTTGCCTCTGGGATGATCTTTACTAATAGTTCGTGCGTCATTTGCTCATCCGCCGCCGTTACCGATATGTGCAGATTGTCATAATCAAACGCAAAACCGATTTTGGGGATGTTGCCGCAGACCTCGGACAGCCATCCGTTTACGGTTGTGGACTCGATACAATCGCTCTTTTCCAGTGAAAAGAACTCAAAAAAGTCGTCTATGGTAACGCTGGAAAGCACCTGATAGGTGCCCTCTCCAGTCGGGATGATCGACTCTGTGGCCTCGTCCTGTTCATCCCAGATCTCACCGACAAGTTCCTCAATAATATCTTCCATCGTTACAATGCCGGAGGTGTGTCCGTATTCGTTAACGACAAGCACCATGTGGTTATGATTGCTCTGCATTTTCTTAAACAGTGCATCAAGGTGCATGGTTTCAGGAACGAATTCGGGAGTCAGAAGAACATCCTCAAGTTTGAAATCGCGAGAAGTACGCTTCAACAGATATTTGCGTGTATGAAGAATCCCCACGACCTTATCAATGCTCTCGGAATATACGGGAATACGGGAGTAGCCTTCTTCATCAATAACGGCAAGAAGCTCGTTTTCCGGGATATCCTCAGATATGGCAACAGCTGAGCTGATCGGCGTCATAATATCCGCCGCCGAAAGATGCTCCAGCTTAAAAACGTTTTTTATGTACTTGATGTCATCCTTGTCAAGCGTGCCTTCATCTGCACCGGCGTCGAGCATTACGACAATATCTTCTTCCAAAATCGCCTCGTCCTTGGAGTGCGGATCAATGCCAAACAAGCGAAGGACAAGGTTCGTGGATACGGTAAGAAACCAGATGATCGGTTTGAGGACTGTCGTTAAAGCCGAAATAATCCCGCACACACCGTTCGCCAACTTTTCCTTGTGCTTCATTGCAATACGTTTTGGAACAAGTTCGCCGAAAACAAGCGTAAAATAGGAAAGGATCAACGTGATTACGATAACCGAAATCGTATCGACTGTGCCGATATGTGCTTCGGATACGCTGAAGGTTGATGAGATAAATCCGGTCAGCTTGTCAGCAAAGTTATCCGCAGCAAATGCAGAGCCGAGGAATCCCGCAAGCGTGATTCCCACTTGAATGGCGGATAAAAACTTGGTAGGATCATCAATGATTTTAATTAACTTTTTCGCCTTTTTATCCCCTTCATCCGCAAGGGAACGCACCTTTTTATCATTTATAGAGATCAGGGCGATTTCGGTCGCGGCAAAAAAAGCATTCAATAAAATAAGTATGAGTTGTAATAATAGTTGCAGTATCATAACTGGTAACATTCCTCCAAAAATAAAATATACGTACTAAAACTTGAAATTAGAAATTGTTTGCGTTTCGCTAACACAGCAGCGCAAACGAAACAACCTCATAACGCAAGCCACACCGTATTTTATTTTCGGAATGTCTGTAGTTGCCCGGATCATTTAAGCAGCAACCTCGGGGTATCGAATCCACAACACCATCTCCTTTCGTTATAATCAATCATGCGGATATTAGGCTCCTCGCATGGAACGTATCTGAAGAAAAGCAACCGAGAATACTCTCTTTTTGTTTCTATATGCCATATTTCATCAAACAAAATGTTTTAAACATTATATCATAAAAAATGAGAATAATCAACTGTTTTACGCAAAATCACTCGTCCGCAGCAAATAATAAGAAAGAAAGCCGTTTTTTTCACTCGGTTTTCTTGAGTTTGGCGGAGAAAAATGGATTCTGACTCTTGTGCGCTTGCGCGCAAACTGATTTCGAGCGATTCGGATCTCG
>JAKSOD010000053.1 GCA_024405755.1 Clostridia bacterium | reverse complement strand
TTCATTTGCCGAGCAGGATTTGCGGGGCTGGATCACGTAAGTGAGACAGCCCCGTTTTCGTGTCTCTTCTTCTTTTTTCTGCATATATTGACAATAGACACGGACAAAAAAAGAATCAGGAGGTCACAGAAATGAGATATATCGCGGTTTTCCCTACTCTTACTGCTGCGCAGCGTGCGGCACGCAGGTTAAATACAGCGGCAATTCCCGCTGAAGCGGTCAAGGTGGACTCTTCAAGAACCAGAAGAGGCTGTTCATGGGGAACGGCATTCCCTGCCAATCAGCTTGACAGTGTTCGAGTTGTCTTTTCAAACGCTTCAATAACAGTACGGGAGTATCTGCCGGAAGAATACGTCACGGGAGGACATTTTTAATGGATACAATCTATCTTGACAATGCGGCAACTTCATTCCCTAAGCCAAACGCCGTAACGGATGAAGTTGCCCGCTGTATGCGTGAATACTGCGGAAATCCGGGGCGCGGCGGACACCCCCTTGCAATGGCTGCCGCCGAAAAAATTTTCGAATGCCGTGAAGTACTTGCGGATTTTTTCGGAGCACCCGATCCATCCGGTGTAATTTTCACACAGAACTGTACGTCTGCACTGAATCTTGCAATCAAGGGATCGGTACACGAAGGCTGGCATTTCGTTACGTCTGATCTTGAACACAATTCGGTAAGACGACCACTTGAACGTCTATCGAATGACGGAATCGCAGATTACACTCGTTTCTCCCTGCTTGCGGACATTCGCGGACGTTCCGTACAACGTATTTTAAACGGGATCGCCGGTGCCGTCAGGCAAAATACTCGCGCAATTATTGTGACTGCCGGCTCTAATATTTGTTCCGTACCTGTTCCACTATTTGAGATAGGGCAATTCTGCCGCCGGCACGGACTTCTGTTTATTGTTGACGGTGCACAGGCTGCGGGGCACATTCCGATTGACATGAAACAAATGAATATTGACATTCTCGCTCTTCCCGGACACAAAGGTCTTTTCGGCCCTCAGGGAAGCGGCGCACTGATTATCGGCGAAGACATAAAGCTTCGCACACTTTATGAAGGCGGGTCAGGATCTGCTTCTTTCGACCCGGATATGCCCGAAGATCCGCCCGAACGCTATGAGGCTGGGACATTATCTACCCCTGCAATTGCCGGTCTGTGCGAGGGTGTAAAGGCTGTAAAGCAAATGGGTGTTGAGTACATTTCAGCGCACGAGAAAAAACTGTTTTTGCTCACAAGAAATGAACTGTCCTGTATTCCCGGCTGTGTTCTGTACGCCGCTGAGCATCCCGGTTCTGTCCTGACATTCAATCTTCGCGGTATTCCCTGCGACAGAGTCGCCTACGAACTCAGAATGCGCGGTATCTGTGTGCGTGCCGGCATCCATTGTGCTCCATGGGCGCACGAGGCTCTTGGAAGCATCGACGGAAGCGTACGTGTATCATTCTCCCTTTTCAACACCGAACGTGACGCAGAGGTGCTCTGCTCTGCCGTACGTGACATCCGGAACGCCGCCTGCCTCAATTCCAACTAAAAAAAGGGGTGTCTCACTAACGTGATCCACCCGTCAATTCCGGTTCGGCGAATTAAATTCGCCGTTTTGGCACCGACAAATATGGGAATCCGTTTGTTTTCTGTGCCAAAAACACCGGATATTGCTCAAAAACGGCGGCTTCTGTCCGCCGTTTTGGACGGGTTGTCTTATTGCGACAGCTCGCCAGCAAATATCAAAGGGTACCGCACTATTGCACGGTACCCTTTTTATGAATACGGTATTAACCGTTTCAATCAAGCAGACATTCAGTCAGCCTTGGCAGCTTTCTTGGATTTTTTATCCTTGGCGGCGGCAGCGGCCTCTTCCTCAGCCTTAGTGGTCACGAGAGTGATGAGAGCCATTTCAGCGGCGTCACCTCTGCGGGGACCGAGTTTGTAAATGGCAGTATATCCACCGTTCACGCCATCATACTTGGGGGCGATCTCGGTAAACAGTTTGGTCACAACGTCTTCTTTGGTGATATATGCAAGTGCGGCACGACGGCTTGCCAGAGTGTTCTGCTTGCCGAGAGTAATCATCTTGTCGGCGATAGCACGAACTTCTTTGGCACGGGTCACGGTTGTCTGTACCTTGCCGTTCTCGAACAGATATGTTACGAGTCCGCGAAGCATAGCATTTCTATGAGCCGTGGGTCTGCCGAGTTTTCTGGTTCCGGGCATCTTGATGCTCCTCCTTAAAACTTTTAAATGTGTTCAGTTGCGAAGTTCAGACTCTCAGTCCTCGTCCTTACGCAGAGTAAGGCCCAGGGATTGCAGTTTCTGAATAACTTCTTCAAGCGATTTCTTACCGAGGTTACGTACTTTGATCATTTCGTCCTCGGAACGGCTGACCAGATCTTCGACTGTGTCAATGCTTGCGCGTTTCAGACAGTTGAAACTACGCACAGACAGGTCAAGTTCCTCAATGGTCATCTCAAGAACCTTTTCTTTTTCCTTCTCAGGTCTTTCGATCATGATCTCGGCGTTCTTTGTGTCATCACACAAATCCACAAACAAGTTGAGATGCTCGTTGAGAATCTTGGCACCGAGGGAAACCGCTTCTTTTGCCGTAATCGTTCCGTTGGTCAGAACGTCCAGCGTGAGTTTGTCGTAGTCAGTGATGTTGCTTCCGACACGGGTATTCTCTACGTTATAGCTTACGTTATAAACGGGGGTATAGATCGAGTCGGTATAGATAAGTCCGATAGGTGCTGACACCGTGGGACCATACATATCGGCATGGATTATTTTATTGCGGTCCTGAGAAACATAACCGCGTCCGTTTTCAAAAGTAAGTTCAATAAAAAGGTGTGCACCCTCTTCGAGAGTAGCCAGATGGTGGTCGGGATTGAGGATCTCAATATCGGAATCCTGCTTGATGTCACCTGCGGTAACGTCGCGCAGTCCAACAACGTCAAGAATGACGGTCTTGGGAGCCTGAGTGTGAAGTTTGGCAACAATGCCCTTCACGTTCAGAACGATCTCGGTAAGATCTTCGGTAACACCGGGCAGCGAAGTGAACTCGTGGAGCGCACCTTCAACCTTGATACTGGTAACAGCAACACCCGGAAGTGAACTGAGCAGAACTCTGCGCAGTGAATTTCCGAGAGTAACACCGTATCCGCGTTCAAGCGGCTCTACGATAAAACGACCTGATTTGCCGTCCTCGCTGATATTTTCTGTTACGATATTCGGCTTCTGTATCTCTATCATTCCAGTTATACCCTCCTAAATTATTCAGTTCGCATAAAATCAAGTGCGCAAATAACATTTCCGTCAGCGGTATTGCGACGTTACGCACGACTGTAATACCGCTTGGTGGAATTTCGGTATTACTTGGAATACAACTCGACGATCAGCTGCTCGTTGAAGTCGAAAGCAACGTCTTCTCTGGTGGGAAGAGCAATAACTTTGGCAGATGCGTTAGCGGCATCTACTTCAAGCCACTTCGGAGCAGTATGGGTCGCCATAGCCTCGATAAGAGCCTTGACAGATTCACTCTCACGGCAATTTTCAGCAACGCTGATAACGTCACCGACTTTTACGCAGTAAGAAGGAATATTGACTTTCTTTCCGTTTACGCAGATGTGATCGTGAAGAGTGAGCTGACGTGATTCAGCACGGCTCTTTCCGAATCCCATGCGGTGAACGGTATTGTCAAGTCTGCGTTCGAGAAGGATGAGAAGGTTTTCACCGGTCATGCCTTCCATACGGTCAGCCTTGTCAAAATAGTTGTGGAACTGGCGTTCGAGAACGCCGTAAAATCTCTTGACTTTCTCCTTCTCGCGGAGCTGCATTCCGTACTCTCTGAGTTTCTTTCTTGCAGCACCATGCTGACCGGGAGCTGCGGGAGCGGCATCACGGTTGCGGGAATTTGTGTCAATACGATCGAAGGGGCATTTACCGGATGTGCAGCGATCACCTTTCAGAAAGAGTTTTACGCCCTCTCTGCGGCACAGCTTGCATACGGGTCCTGTATATCTTGCCATTGTAATGGTTCCTCCTTGAAATTCTGTTCAAACGCGGCGGCGCTTGGGGGGTCTGCATCCGTTGTGGGGAACGGGGGTTACATCCTTGATAAGGGTGATTTGAAGACCAACGGTCTCAAGAGCACGGATAGCGGATTCACGTCCGGATCCGGGGCCTCTTACGTAGACCTCAACGGATTTCAGTCCATGCTCCATAGCAGCCTTTGCGGCAGCCTCGGATGCGGACTGGGCAGCAAACGGGGTAGACTTTCTGGAGCCTTTGAAACCGAGTTCACCGGCGGAAGCCCATGAAATGGCATTTCCTTCGGTATCGGTTACGGTAACGATGGTATTGTTGAAGGTTGCACGAATATGGACCTGACCCTGAGGTATATTCTTGCGCTCACGACGCTTTTTGATAACCTTCTTTGCAGCAACTTTTGCCATAATGCGTTATGCTCCTTTCTTCTTGTTTGCGATAGTTTTAACGGGACCTTTGCGGGTTCTTGCGTTGGTCTTGGTTCTCTGACCTCTGACAGGCAGACCTTTTCTGTGTCTGATGCCGCGGTAGCAGTTGATTTCGGTGAGTCTCTTGATGTTCAGAGAAACGTCACGGCGAAGGTCACCCTCGACAACGTAGTTGTTTTCGATCTCGTCACGGAGCTTTGCGATCTCATCTTCGGTGAGGTCTTTGGCACGGGTGTCGGGATTGATCCCGGTCTTAGCGAGAATGTCGTTAGAGCTCTTGCGGCCGATACCGAAAATGTAGGTAAGGGCGATCTCTATACGCTTCTGATTAGGAATATCAACACCAGCTATACGAGCCATTCTGTTTGATCCTTTCTTATCTCTTTAAATTCGCTCAACCCTGACGCTGTTTGTGCTTAGGGTTTTCGCATATGACCATTACGCGGCCATGTCTTTTAATGATCTTGCATTTATCGCAGATCTTCTTAACGGATGGCTTAACTTTCATTAAATTTTACCATACCTTTCGTAAATTTAGTGTGGTCATGGACTATTATTTCGTGCGCCAGGTTATGCGACCTTTCGTAAGGTCGTACACGGAAACCTCAACGGTCACGTGATCTCCCGGCAGAATTCTTATATAGTTCATTCTCAGCTTGCCCGAAATATGTGCGGTCACTATATGTCCGTTCGGGAGCTGAACTTTGAAGACGGTGTTCGGCAATGCTTCAAGAACCGTTCCTTCAAATTCAATTACATCATCTTTCGGCATGAAATCACTCCTGTCTTATTCTTTTTCGGTTGTATCAGTCGTAGACATCGGTGAGTATCACTGTACCCTCGGGGGTAAGTGCAACGGAATTTTCGTAATGTGCCGAAAGTGTTCCGTCCGATGTTTTGACAGTCCAACCGTCAGAAAGTTCTCTGACCTCGGGTCGACCGATATTGACCATAGGTTCTATGGCAAGGGTCATTCCGACCGCGAGCCTTACGCCTCTTCCTGCCGTCCCGTAGTTCGGGACTTCCGGATCCTCGTGTAGTTCGCTGCCGACTCCGTGGCCGATATATCTGCGCACTACGCTGAAGCCTTCCGCTTCAACGCAGTTCTGAATGGCGTGTCCGATATCTCCGATACGGTTTCCTTCGACGAAGGCATCAACACCACAGCGGAAGCTGCGTTCAGTGGTATCAATCAGCCGTCTGACTTCGTCTGAGACAGTTCCTACCGGGATCGTTCTTGCCATATCACCGTTAAATCCGCGGTAAAACGCGCCTACATCTATCTTGACTATGTCACCGTTATACAGGATCTTCTTCCTTGAAGGTATCCCATGGATGACTTCATCGTTGATACTGATGCACGCACTTCCCGGGAAGCCGCCGTATCCGAGGAAGGAAGGCTTGGCTCCGCATTTTTCTATGTGATGACGGATAATCCTGTCAAGTTCATAGGTGCTGATGCCTTCACGCACTTTTTCGCACGCTTCAAACATCGCTTCTGCCGTTATCCTTCCCGCCTCTTTCATATCGGCGATCTGTGACGCATTTTTGATCGGAATCATTTCTTATTTGCCTACGGAAGCCAATGCCTTACGGACACACTCGGTGGTATCCTCCACCTTTTCCTGACCGACAACGGTTACCAGCAGTCCGCGCTCACGGTAGAAATTGAGTACCGGCTCGGTTTGATTGTGGTAGTTGACAAGGCGGTTACGCACGGTTTCGGGTTTGTCGTCTGCACGGACATAAAGTGACTTTCCGCATTTGTCGCATATTCCGTCAACCTTGGGGGGGAGATAATCGGTATGATAAGACGCTCCGCATTCGCAAACGCGGCGTCCTCCCATACGTCTGATGATCCTCTCGTCATCGACTTCAATGGACAGTACTGCGTCGATCTTCACACCCATCTTTTCCAATGCCTCAGCCTGAGCCGTGGAACGGGGAAAGCCGTCGAGTATGAAGCCGTTTTTGCATTCTTCGGACATAAGGTAATCTCTCACGATCCCGATAACGATCTCATCGGGAACAAGATCACCGCGTTCAACATACGACTTGGCGACGGCACCGAGTTCGGTGCCCGCCTTCATCGCTTCACGCAGGATCTGTCCTGTTGAGATCGCGGGGATTTTCTCGCGAGCAGAGATCATTTCGGACTGTGTGCCTTTGCCCGCTCCGGGGGCTCCCATAATAATTAAATTCATTACTGTTCTCCTCCGTATTCAGCGTTAAACAATGCAGCCGGCGCAAATGCGCATCAGCCGAAAATACCCTTGGATTTAGATCCGCCGTAGTTTCTCAGAGATACCTGTGCCTCAAGATCGTGGACAGTTTCAATTGCTACGCCAACAACGATCAGCAAAGAGTTTCCTCCGAAAGCAAGACCTGCGAAGGTGGTGCTGCCGGAATCGATCAGAGTGTTGATGATGTTGATGATCATAGGAAGTCCTGCGATAACGCAGAGGAACAGAGCACCGATCAGAGTGATACGGTTGAGGATTTTCTTGATATACTGAATGGTAGGTCTTCCGGAACGTATACCGGGGATAGAACCACCGTTCTTCTGAATGTTGTTTGCAACTTCAACGGGATCAAAGGAGATCATGATGTAGAAGTAAGCAAAGACAATGATCAGAGCAAGATAGATGATGAGATAGAGCCATGAGTTGTAGTTGAATACGTTGTTGATTGCCTTCCAGAATCCGCTCTTGGGGAAGAAGGAAGCAATAGTCGCGGGAATCGACACGATCGAACTTGCAAAAATGACAGGCATAACACCCGACATATTAAGTTTGATCGGCAGATTGGAAGACTGACCGCCGTACATCTTACGACCGACAACGCGCTTTGCATACTGGATCGGAATTCTTCTTTCCGACTCGGTAAACCATACTACGAAAACGGTGATGGCTAAAGTCAGAGCGATAGAGAAAATCGCCAGCAAAAGGCCTGTAAACTTAAAGCCTTCAAAGGTTCCGTTTCCGGTGAACACCATTCTCCAAACGCTTCCGAGAAGAGCGGGAACGCGGGCAACGATGTTGGCAAACAGTATCATGGAGATACCGTTGCCGATTCCATGCTCATTGATCTTTTCAGCCAGCCACATAATAATGGCGGCACCGGCGCAATAGCAGGATACGATAACCATTTTACCGAACCAGTCAACGTCTGCAACGAGCATACCATAGCCTTCCATAACTCTCATATAACCGTAAGCGGTAATAAGAGCGAGAGCTACTGTGGAATAACGGGTAATAGCGGTGATCTTTCTCTTTCCTTCTTCGCCGTCCTTGGACATTCTCTGCAACGCAGGAATGGCAACGGTAAGAAGCTGGATAACGATTGATGCGGTGATGTAAGGAGAGACTGACAGTGCAAACAGAGTTGCCTTTCCGAAAGCGTCACCGGAGAGAATGTTGAGATAGGTAAAGATGGAGCCGGTGGTGGACGCATTGAACTGCTCCAAAGCATTCGCACTGATATAAGGTACCGGGATCTGCGCGCCGAGTCGGTAGATCAAAACGATCAGCAGAGTGAAAAGCATTTTCGCACGCAGTTCGGTGATCTTCCAGGCGTTTTTGAAGGTCGCAAACATCCTTATACCTCCTCTGCACTTCCGCCTGCCGCTTCAATCTTTTCTTTAGCGGCTGCAGTAAACTTCGCCGCCTTTACGGTGAGTTTCTTAGTGAGCTCGCCATTTCCGAGTACTTTCAGACCGTCATTTTCCTTGCGGATAACACGGGCATCAAGCAGCGTTTCGAGATCGACGACGGCGCCGTCCTCAAAACGATTGAGATCTGCCACGTTCACGGTGGAGTAAACGGTTGCGAATCTCTTATTATTGAAACCTCTCTTAGGAAGCTGTCTGTAAATCGGGAACTGTCCGCCCTCAAAGCCGGGTCTTACACCGCCGCCGGAGCGAGCATTCTGTCCCTTATGACCCTTACCGGCGGTCTTTCCGTTACCGGAACCGGCACCTCTGCCCTTGCGGAAACCGTCTTTTACGGCTCCCTCAGCGGGTTTAAGTTCGTTAAGTTTCATTATGCGTCCTCCTTTTCGTTGACTTCCTCGACTTTGACAAGGTGAGCGAGGACTTTTACCTTACCGTCAAGCACGGGACCTTCGGCATGAATGTTGAAGTCACCGATCTTGCGCAGACCGAGGGATTCAGCAGTTGCCTTCTGGTTAGGCTTGCAGCAAATGAGGGATTTGATAAGAGTTACTTTTTTCATCTCTTTACTCCTCCCTTAACGTCGTCAGGGGTGATATCGCGGCAGCGGGCAACCTCCTCAACGGAGCGAAGCTGTGCAAGACCATCCATAGTTGCTTTCACAACATTGATAGGATTGTTGGAACGCAGGCACTTTGCACGAATGTTGCTGATACCGGCGGCCTCAAGAACCATTCTGACCTTGGAACCGGCGATAATACCGGTACCGGGAGCAGCGGGTTTAAGAAGGACCTTACCGGCTCCAAACACACCGGTCACCTGATGAGGGATTGTGGTTCCCTTGCGGGTTACGTTTACCATATTTTTCTTAGCGTCTTCGATTCCCTTGCGGATCGCTTCGGGAACTTCGGTAGCTTTACCGATTCCTACGCCTACGCGGCCGTGTCCGTCGCCGACTACCATCAGTGCGGCAAAGCGGGCTACACGTCCACCTTTAACGGTCTTGGAAACACGGTTCAGTGCAACGAGGTTTTCGGTGTATTCCTTTTCCTCGTAGTTGTTGTTTCTGAATGCCATTTTAATCTCCTTGAATGTTCAATAATTAAATGTTGAACAGTGTACAAACCGGAATTCTGACCCTGATGGGCTCAAAACTTCAGGCCGCCCTCGCGGGCACCATCAGCAAGTTCCGATACACGTCCGTGATAAAGATAGCCGCCGCGGTCGAATACGACTTCGGTGATACCCTTGTCTGCTGCTCTTTCGGCAATAAGTTTGCCGACTTTCTTTGCAGCTTCTTTGTTGCCGCCGTTTTCGAAATCCTTCTCATATGAGGAGGCAGAAACGAGTGTGACGCCCTTGACATCGTCGATAATCTGTGCGCTGATATTGTTCGTCGAACGATACACAGCCAGACGCGGACGCTCAGCGGTGCCGGAGATCTTGGATCTGACTCTGATGTGTCTCTTAAGACGGGCAGCGTTTTTATCTTTTCTTGATACCATTTGTCTTCACTCCTTTCCTTAT
>JAKSOD010000052.1 GCA_024405755.1 Clostridia bacterium | reverse complement strand
TTAAAAAACTCGGGACGAGTTTTTTAACACCCCCTATCTGCATTACGCGTTCAGCGCGTGTATCTTCTCAATAGCGGCAAGTCGTGCGCACACGGTCAGCACGTTCATTGCCTCGGTCAGTTCCTCGTTCGTCGGATACGTGGGGGCAATTCTGATATTGGAATCAGCAGGGTCCTTTCCGTAAGGATACGTTGCTCCCGCCGTCGTCAGTTTCACTCCCGCCGCAAGGCACAGATCATATGTACGCTTCGCGCATCCGGGTTCAAGGTACAGACTGATAAAGTATCCTCCCTTAGGCTCAGTCCAGCGTGCGACTCCCGTTCCGCCGAGATCACGTCCGAGAATATCAAGCACGATATCAAACTTCGGCTTGATTATCCTTGCAAGATCCTTCATGTGCGCACGGATATTCTCCGCATTCCCGAAATATCTCACGTGTCTGATCTGATTTATTTTATCGAATCCTATCGTCTGCACGCCCATTATCGGCTTGATCTGGCGCAGATTGCGCTCGGATGCCGCAAAGATCGCAACGCCCGATCCCGGGAATGAGATCTTCGACGTAGACGCGAAATAAAACACCATATCCTCACTGCCGGCTTTGAGACATTCATCAAATATATCAAGCAGTTTGTCGCCGTTATCAACAAGATCGTGTACGGCGTAGGCGTTATCCCAAAAGATGCGGAAATCAGGCGCGGCGGGTTTCAGACGTGCAAAACGGCGCACCACATCGTCCGAATACGTCACTCCGTCGGGATTTGAATATTTCGGACAGCACCAGATCCCTTTGACCGACGGATCCTCCGACACGAGTTTCTCCACCATATACATATCCGGTCCGTCTTCAAGCATGGGGATCGTGATCATCTCGATGCCGAGAGACTGACAGATCGCGAAATGGCGGTCATATCCCGGGGAGGGGCAAAGAAATCTGATCTTTTCCTCTTTGACCCACGGTCTGCCCTTTTCGTCGCCGTCGCTTCCGACAGTTCCGTAAAGCATACACCGGGCGACAGTGTCATACATCAGATTCAGTGACGAGTTTCCGGCAACTATGATATTCGACTCGGGAATTCCGAGAAGATCGGAAAACAGTTTCTTCGCCTCGGGTACTCCGTCAAGAAGTCCGTAGTTGCGGTAGTCATAGCCGTCCGCAGACCGCACGTCTTCGGCGGTGGAAATGCAGTCAAGCATTCCCGTAAGCATATTCAACTGAACCTTTCCGGGTTTTCCTCGGGACAGATCAAGTTTCAGACCTTTCGCAACATAGGCGTCGTATTCGTTTTTCAGTGTATTCTCAAGCCGACCTAACTGCTCGGCACTCATTTTGGAATATAGCATAAGGAACTCCTTGCTGGGTTTTGATTTACGGGACTTCGTTTTCCTCCGGACTCCGCGTCCCGGAGGGGCATCCGGATCAGAAATCCGCGTTGCCGGTCGTTCTCGGGAAGGCTTCAACGTCACGAATGTTGGACATTCCCGTAACGTACATTATCATACGCTCGAATCCGAGACCGTAGCCTGCGTGCTTCGTGCCGCCGTAACGGCGAAGGTCGCAGTACCAGTTGTAGTCCGCGGGATCGAGTCCGAAGCGGTCGATCGCTTCCTCGAGTTTATCAAGTCTTTCTTCGCGCTGTGAGCCGCCGATCAGCTCGCCCACGCCGGGAACAAGCATATCCGCCGCCGCAACGGTCTTGCCGTCGTCATTCTGACGCATATAGAACGCCTTGATGTCGCGCGGGTAATCGGTGACGAACACGGGTTTTTTGAATATCTTTTCGGTGAGGTATCTTTCATGCTCGGTTTGCAGGTCGATCCCCCATGATACGGGATAATCGAACTTCTCTCCGCTTTCCTGCAAAAGTTTCACCGCATCGGTGTAACTTACGCGGCCAAAATCGGAATCAACAAGAGCCTGCAGTCTTTCAAGAAGTCCGTTATCGACAAACTTATTGAAGAATTCAAGTTCGGCAGGGCACTCTTTCATTACGAAGCGGACGATATATTTCACCATTGCTTCTGCGGTATCCATATAGTCATTGAGATCCGCAAACGCCATTTCGGGTTCTACCATCCAGAACTCGGCGGCGTGACGCTGAGTGTAACTGCGCTCCGCGCGGAAGGTGGGACCGAAGGTGTAGACATTGGCAAATGCCATGGCGAAAGTTTCTACGTTCAGCTGTCCGGAAACGGTAAGTCCTGTCCTCTTGCCGAAGAAATCCTGCGAATAATCCACATCTCCCTCGGGTGTGCGGGGGGGATTTGCAAGATCCAGGGTGGTCACCTGGAACATTTCGCCCGCGCCCTCGCAGTCGGAACCGGTGATCAGAGGAGTGTGAACGTAGACGAATCCTCTCTCAAAGAAGAAACTGTGGATCGCGTAGGCTACCACCGAACGCACGCGGAACACGGCATTGAAGGTGTTTGCACGGGGGCGCAGGTGAGCGATCGAGCGCAGATATTCAAGGCTGTGGCGTTTCTTCTGCAAAGGATAATCGGGTGCGGAAGCACCTTCGAGAGTTACCTTTTCGGCTTTGAGTTCAAAGGGCTGGGGAGCCTCGGGGGTGAGAACGAGAGTACCGGTGCAGACAAAGGAAGCTCCGACGTTCTGCTTTACCGTATCGTGGTAGTTGTCAAGTTTTTCACTTTCAAGCACTACCTGAAGATTCTTGAAATATGAGCCGTCGTTAAGTTCCAGAAAACCGAAGACGTTGCTCGAACGTATGGTCCTTGCCCATCCGGCGACAGTGATCTGCCTGCCGTCGAAAGCGGCGGGATCCGAATAAAGTTGTCTGACTGTGATGCGTTCCATTTTGTTTTCTCCTCTTTTGATGTGGTTTTGATGTGATTATTGTCAGAACATCACCAAAAGTGCAACCGTTTTTGAATATGTTGCAAATTCATTTTCACGACTGCCACTTATTATAGCATAAGATGTTCATTTTTACAAGTACAAATTACAAAAATTGCAAAATTTATTTTTCAAAATTGTATTCGTGAGCGGATCGGCGCCGTACGGAGTGCGCCTTGAGATCCTGCCTCAACCCCAGAATTCGCCGAGGATAACGGGAAGTTCGGCAAGATCGTCCACAAGTCTTAAGCCTTCCCAGTGCGGCGGCATCAGTTCGCGGTACTGCTCCGTGGCGTATCTGTCGTCAACGAGCACCACCACTCCGCGGTCGTCGTCCCGCCGGATCACGCGCCCCGCCGCCTGCAGAACGGAGTTCATTCCGGGATATGTGTAGGCATAATCGTATCCGCGCTCGATACGGTTTTCGTAATAATCCCTTATCATATTCCGTTCGGCGCACAGTCCCGGAAGTCCCACGCCGACAACCACCGTGCCGATCAGACGTTTCCCCGGAAGATCGACGCCCTCCGAAAAACTCCCTCCCAGCACGCAGAAGCCTATGCGCAGTTTTCCCTCATCCTCCTTGAAGAAATCAAGAAAATTGTCCCTCTCCTCACGGCTCATGCCGCGGCTCTGCACCGTGATACTCACCTTCGGGTATTTTTTGCGGAAGATCCCGAGAACGGTCTCCATATAATTATATGACGGAAAATATGCGATATAGTTACCCGATTTTGCGGATGCCGCCGCGGCTATCACCGCCGCGATCTTCCGCGCGGATTTTTCTCTGTCGTCAAACCGGGTGCTGACCGACGTTACCGCACACAGACACAGATTCTCCCTCGGAAACGGAGACGGCAGTGAAACGGAACGGCAGTTTCCGCTTCCCTCCTCCACTTTTCCTCCGCCGAGCACGTCGGCAAAATAATCCGACGGAGTCAGCGTCGCCGAAAAGAACACCGCGGAGTGCGCCGCTTCAAGTGCCTCTCCGAGCCTTCCCGACGGATCAAGGCAGAAAAGTCTGACACAGATCTCATCGGATGCCACCTCAACGTACGTACGGTATCTGTCGTCGTACGCCGCCGCCGCGCTCTGCCATTTGCGGCAAAGCCGCAGAAGCACCGACGCCGGTGCCTCGGTCTGCGGATCGTTACGGTGCGTGAAACGGTATATTTCAAGTTCGCGGCAAAGCCCCTCCACCGCCCCGTCGATCGTCGGGATCGGATTCTGGCTGTAATAAAAGCCGTATTCCCTGCCTTCCTCGTCCTTCTGCATCTCGTCGCGGCAGAATTGTCGCGTTTCTTCAAGCGCGCCGCGGAGAATTTCCATACATCCGGAAACTTTGTCGGAATTCTGCGCCACCGCCGCCGCCGCGTCAAGATCCGCCGAAGTGATCACAGCGGAATATATGTCACGCGCTCTCTCCGTCAGGTTGTGCGCCTCGTCAACGAGGAACACGCTTCCTCCCGTATCTCCCGCCTCCGGCGAAAAATACCGCCTCAGTTTTACTCCCGGGTCGAAAGCATAATTGTAATCGCAGATTATGATGTCACAGTGCTCCGAGAGATCAAGCGACAACTCGTACGGACACACTCCCGCCTTCGCCGCCGCTGTCACCACGGCGGATGTCGGATAGCCGTGATAGCCGCCGAGCAGGTCGTCAAGAGCCTCACCGCGGCGGTTTGCGTAATCCTTCATCAGCGGACAGGTCTCGGGATCGCACACGAATCCCTCTTTTATCCCTGCCGCCCGCGCCGCTTTCGCCATAGGACAGATCTGCTCTTTCGCCGTCAGCACCACCGTGCGCAGACGCGCGCCGACCGAATAGATCTGCCCCGCCGCCGCATAAGCCTCCCGTCGGGTGCTCGCCTTGGCTGTCAGATAAAAGATCCTGCGGAAATCCCCTCCGCTCATGGCGCGTACCGCACCGTAAAGCACCGAAATTGTCTTTCCTATCCCCGTCGGTGCCTGCGCAAACAGCCGCCGCCCGTTCTTCACTGCGGAATAGACCGAGGAGATCAGTTCCTTCTGACCCGCGCGAAGCGACGGATATGGGAATTTCAGCGACGCGCAGTCGTCAAGCACGTCGGCGTGCTCCCTCTCCGTCTTTATACGGCGGCGGCACTGACCGAGAAGCAGAGACACCCTGCCGTAAAGATCGCACACGTCGAATTCTTTTTCCGTTATCCGGTATCCGCCGTCGGGATCTCCCGGAACGTATTCAATCAGCATTGCACTGACTTTTTCAAGCCCCCGTGACGCCCCGAGGAGCCACGCGTTGATGCACAGGAGGACGTCTCCGTTCACTGACGGAGACTTTGAAAGTCCTGCCGGAGTGACTTCGCGGAATGCCGCGGCGCAGACCTTCCGCCCGCGCAGGCATACCCCGTCGCAGACTGATGTCAGGATCACGTTCACGCCGCCGCAGGTCATGGGCATTTCAAGACGGACAGACGCCCGGAATGAATCACCGGCAGTTCCGCATCCGAGCGCACCTGCAATCTCGCGCCGACGCAGACTGCGCGGCAGACGGAGTATCTGTGCCGCAGACGGATCTTTGTCCGCAGGATCATTCCGCGATGATTTAATTGCCGTTTTTTCCGCATCGGACCCGGTGTCCGGTAAGGTTTCGGGAAGGATATGCGGCGGAAGCGCCGCATTTACCCCCGCGCACCTGCACATTTGTACGGCGTCGATCAGCACCGCGCCGCGTTGTTTATCATACTTCATCACACTTTTTGGGGGATGCCGCCCGCTCCCCGATTTTATTTTCCGAGTTGGCGGGCAAGCTGTTCATAAACTTCAAAATATCTCTCGCCGAAAATACGCAGGGAGGGTGAGTTGAAATGAAGAATGTCTTCACGGCATTCAAGTCCCTCCGCGCTTGCCACTCCGCATACCGGCTCTGCCTCGGCAATACGGTAAAAGACGCGGTTGAGTTCGGGAGTCAGATCAAAATTCTTCCTGCGGAGCAGGTACGTTCCGAGTTCTCCGATAACGACCGGAACAGGCTCCACGCCGAGATCGGCAAAGAGACTGCGGATCATGTGAATGAATCTTTCCTCATAGGAAGCCACCCAGTCCGGATGAGGCACGTCAGCCTCTCCCTGATGCCACAGAACGCCCCTGAGTTGTGCGCTGCGCAGGGCAAAGCGGGTGTTGTTGACCGCATTTTCGTAGAGTACCTCCCCCGGCTGCCACTGAGCAAGGCTCGTGCCGCCGTCGGCGCAGGGGATAAGTCCCACCCTCCGTCCGGTGGTTTCGTGATAGCGGAGGGCGAATGATGCGGCAAGTCCCACGCCGCTGCGGTAACGGCCGCTGAAAATGCCGCGGTCGGGATTGATCGGCTCGCTCATCTGCTGCCAGCGTCCGTTGCGGAGCATGAATAGGTTCTTGTTCTCAATGGGAGGCACTACGCCGAAATCTCCGCGTCCTGACATATTCGACTGACCTATCATCAGAAAGCAGTCCATATCCGCCGCTTCCGTCTGAATCCCGTCCTTGATGAAATCTTTCTTTTCGTTATTCACGGTCTCGCTCATTTATTATTTCCCTGCCTTTTGATTTACTCCGCGCTGTGTTTTCTGTTCTTCTCTTCCTTCGCCCATCCCACAGCTCATTCGCACGCGCGTATTATTAACCATTATAATTATACCATAATTTAAACAGATTAGCAACCGTTTTTACAGATTTTACCGCAGGAAGCCGTGTTTTTTACGGGATCGGCGGCAGTTCGGCGCCGGCGTAGCTGCGCCGGAGTGCCGCTTTGAAGAATTCGTCAACGTCAAACGTGGCGGCATGTCCGCGCGCGTGTTCACGGCAGAGACTCGGAGGTCTGCGTCTGCCCTTGAAAGTGTCTTCGAGGAAAGTATCCGCGCGTGAGATGAAACGCCCGTCTTCCCTTGCCCATTCGGGACTTCCGGACCATTCGTCAACGAGCCGCAGAAGTTCGCCGAATTGCTCCGCGTCAAGGGAAAGACCTTCAAAAATGCGTTTTGCCTCCGTTCGCGCCGTGTGCTTGGGATAGCGCGCCCAGAATACATCAAAATCCGGCTCTGATGCGGTGCCGGCATTATTTCCGCATTTTTCCGCACTATCCGCACTATCCGCACTATCCGCAATTTCCGAACTCTCCGCGCTTTCCGAACTTACAGCAATTCGTGAAACTCCGGATTTTTCCGTTTTTTTCCGATCATCTGTCAGCCGCGGCGGCACAGCCGCCGTATCTTCCGACATTTCAATAAAATTTTCTCCATCCGCGATCCCCCCGTCCACACCGCCGCCTGCGGCGGCAAAAGAAGCGGTGACAGATGGGATTTCGGAAACAGACGGAACGCCGGGAACTGCGGAAACGGCGGCGGAGCCGCCGTTCACGCGCGCCCCGCCGCCTGCGGCGGCGGGCGTGGTCTGCGGCTCGTCTGCAGTCTTGTTTTTGTCTTTGTCTTGTTTTTGGTCTTTGTCTTGATGCGGAAGCAGTGACGGACCTGAGGCGGGTGCTGTGGTGTGACCTGAGGTGCGACCTGAGGTGGGTGCTGTGGCGCGATATGAGGTGCGATCCGTGATCTGACCTGCTTCCTGCGCTGTTTCGGGGGCAGGGACGGCATTTTTTCTTGAATTGATTCCGTTTTCAACGTACTGTTTTCTTCGTTCCAGCTGCGGAAAGACAAAAAGTCCGATCACGTTTGCCACTCCCTCAAATTCCGGCGGCTCGGTGCCATCGCGCTGATAGTCGATCATTGCGAGAAAAAGGCATTTGAAATCCTCTCCGGACAACTGTCGGAAGGCGGGGAGCCAATCGTAAAAAAACAGAAAACCTCTTTCGGTGTCGCTCATTTTCTTTGTTTTCAATATGTATTATCCTCCGTTTTTCGGGCATACTTTACATTGATTTTAGGATATGCCGCGACAGAGCGAATGACAGATTTGCGTCGCAAACCGATCCGGCACTAAAAAACGGGGAGATTTCAGGATAAACAGACAAATTTTTCAAAAAAGCTCTTGACAAACCCGAAAGTATCTGCTATAATTATCGACGCACGTGAAACCAACCGTTCCGTGTAAACAGAATAAGGCAGCATAGCGGTATCGCCAAGCGGTAAGGCAACGGACTCTGACTCCGTCATTTCCTAGGTTCGAATCCTAGTACCGCTGCCAAAAACAAATCCGTGGTGCATCTGCACCGCGGATTTGTTTTTTTGTATCGTACGATTCAGGACCTCTGTCTGACCGGCACCGCCGGTCAGACATACATTTGCGCCGCACCTTTATTCGCATCAAACCGGATCCCACGCGCAAATACTGGTTCTGAATCCTTCTGCCCCTGCCAACAAAAGAGTCCCTTTTGTCTACCCACACGGGTTGATAAGGATGTTTTTTGAGAATGGATTTGGAGTAGTCCTGAAAGGGGCTACTCCTCTTCCGTTTAATAAGGGTTTACGCACCTTTTGATTCGGTGAGTCCTGCCATTTGTTCACGCAATTCTTCTTCGGTCGGCATAGAAAACATACCGATAATACCTTGCAGGAGGATAACGCCGTCTTCTTTCAGGCGATGTGTGCCTTACACGGAAATGAGTATGAACAGTCAACGGAAGATACCGTCATAGACGATCTTTCGGATGTAATACTGTATTTGGATTTTGTCGGTATACCTTGCCTATGTAGGAACGCCGGAATACTTTGTAAACGATAAAAAATCCTATCCCTTTCTCGGCAGATTTACGCTGAATATGATCCCGAAAAACAACGGCTTCAACCGCATATTGACCATACTTGCAAGGCGGTATTTGTTTCATAATGCTGACGGTAGCATAAAAGCCGGAGATCCGTATGACCGTACCGAATACGCACGGCGGGCATTATGTGCCTGGTGCAGTATTCCGGACAGCAAAAAAGCCACCCCGAAAAAGGAGTGGCGGTACGATACGGATTACAGAAACCTGCACGGTGAATTTCCCGAGCTTGTGGACGAAAACGGCAACGGCTGGTATATCCGGCATCTGCATAACATCGTCGATTTCGTCAACGAAAACCGGGACAAGGTCGGTTCCTCCGGCATCAAGCTTGCCGACAGTATTAAGAAACTTGAAAACAAGTGGAGGGATAAGGTCGTACAGTATCAGGTTCCCATATTTGCCGAAAGCACAAAGGGAGATAAGCTTTTCCGCTTTGACGATTGCATTGCCGATGCGTTGGAGCTTGGTGCATTGCGCCGTGAGCCGATCAACTTGACTGAAAAACAAAAGCAGTGGCTCAAAGAAAATACCCCCGAAGATGTACCGTTATATGTTGCCGAAACCCTGCTTGAATATTACCTTGCAAACAAACCCGCCGACAGTGAATGGTGTGTTCTGCCGATAACCAACATTGAAGCGTATCTCGGCAGTTCTTCTCTCAGCAAGTCCTATATTTTACTGCTCTCCGGCAAGGTGTTGGAACGGAAAACCGGAACATCCAATGTGTGCGTGGCGAGGTTCTATTTACCCGAATAGCAATCATCCCCGTTTTGAAGCGGAAAACTCTGCTTCAAGATGGGGATTTCTTCTTACAAAACGCAAGTTTGACGAAAGTCCGACTTTTCTGTGAAATATTGACCGGAAAGTGCCGAAACCCCTTGATTATATAATAGGCAACCTCTAAAAATTCACATCAAACATATTGAAAAAGCAGGCGAAAAATGGTACAATAAGGCATACGAAGTAAAGGCGTTAAAAGTCATGCAAATCAGTATGTTCGCGGAAGAAACGCAGTTGGAAAGGCTGTCAAAGCTTGGAGATTCTCTTGAAAAGTTGAAAATCATCGACTTTGAAGCATTCCGTCCTTTGCTTG
>JAKSOD010000051.1 GCA_024405755.1 Clostridia bacterium | reverse complement strand
AACGAAATTTTGTGAAGTATGACGAAAAAGATGCAAGCATATGCGCAGTCAAGGCATAAGCCGTGAATTGTGCGGTGTTGCCTTTAATATTCTGATAATGTTTTTTAGCCTCCGACAAACAAAGTGTTCAATACTTTATTTTTAGAAATAATCATTTTGTATACAGCGATAGGTAAAGCCAATCCGACAATTACAGCTATTGGAACAGCAATCAGCGGAATAAATTTCAACTTTGTTAAAACAACAACAGTACCGCTTACAATAAACGGCTGGTGATACAGATAAATAGGATATGAACAACTATTTAAGAAAAGAAATGGCTTTTTCAGTATCTTAAACTTAAGGATTTTTTTACTTAATGAAAAAACAATCAATGTTCCTGCAACTCCGATTATCAGCACAACAATACCTTGTATAGGCATTAACAGATTATTTCCTGAGAAAAAGTACAGATACGAGGCAAGAGATAAGAAAAAACCTGCAAATAAGGATATTTCGGCAATGTTGGACAACTCACCATCATACCCTTTTCTCTTTAAATAACAGCCAATAGCAAAAAACAAATTATATCTAAATGTTTTTTTTATCAGATACGGCATTGTAAATGAATAAGACAAAATATAAAGAACAAATGAAAGAACAAGTATAAGATTCTTGTATGAATTGCTTTTTCTTCGTCCGTATATTAAATAGTTTAGTATCAGAACTATAAACATAATATAAGCAAACCACAAATGTTCATCTATAGGATGTATAAATAGTACTACGGCCTTTAAAATTCCAAATAATCCGTTTGACATAGAAGAAGGGACAACGATCATAGACTTTATTGCAGGTATAAATCCAATGATTAAAAAAACAGAGATAGCAAAAATATTCATCATAATATATGGAATCATATATTTTCTGGACTTTTTAACTAGAAATACTTTAAAACCATTTTCTTGATACTTATGAAAGTGCAGATCAAATAAAAATCCCGCAACAATAAAAAAGAGTGGCATATGTATTTCGTAGATAGAATTCCTGACAATACTCCATACCAAACCGGTAGCAGCTATTTCTTTGGTAATAGCATGTCCCACAACTACCAACAGAATACCGATACCCTTGGCGATATTCAGAAATTCAAATTCTTTTTCACGCATAAGTAACTAAGTTCCTTTCATTTTTGCCTTGAAATAAGTAACCAAACATAGGATTTTCGTCAGCAGTTTATATTTTTCTTACTTTTCAAATTGTTTCTTTATCATGCGGCGTGTTTGAAATCTCACAGCAATCTCAGGGATAAAGCAAAGACCGAGAACGAGTACGAAAGATACAATAACCAAAAGCAGGCGGCTTGTAAAAATCAGATACCCTCCGTACCATGGCACAACAAACAACGTGACAAAAACATCTGCGATCACCGCCATTATTCCGCCAAGAGAAATGTCGGCAGTAATTACCACGGCAGTAAACACAAACACTATTAATGTCAATATGCACCATACTCTTCCGAATATCATCAATACTCTGTCATTTTTGATTCCGGCGAAAGACAGAAAGATTATCCATGCGCATAGATAGATCAGAGTGACTGCAAAGTTAATCAGATATGCACCTTCTCCGTATACTTCTCTGCCCATTGAAATACCGAAATAATTCATAAGCATTGCGACAAAGGTCACGGAAAGGATAAGTGAAAACGAGATAATACGCCGGAAATAGGTTTTGTTAAATGATATTAATTTACTCATTATTATAAAACAGTAATGCTGTACCGAAGCACAGCATTACTTACATTATTGTCAAGCTTCCTGAGACTTCTTGTAATCGTCAACGATCTTCTGTGCGATATTTGAGGGAACCTGAGCATAGTCATTCACCTTGAATGTGAACGAGCCGTAACCCTGAGACATAGCACGAAGAGCGATCGGATAATCCATGATCTCAGCCTTGGGTGCGGTAGCATGAACAACAGTATAACCTTTCTTTGCGGCAGGATCCATACCCATAATGCTTCCGCGGCGTTTGTTAAGGTCGCCCATAACATCACCTACAAGTCCTTCGGGAACGGTGATATCAAGATCTCCGACAGGCTCAAGAAGTACGGGACCGGCCTGTTCAAGGCACATCTTATATGCCATTCTCGCAGCAGTCTTGAACGAAACTTCATCAGAGTCAACAGGGTGATAGGATCCATCGTGAAGATCGGCAGCAAGGTGCGTCATCGGAAATCCTGCAACTCCCTTAACCATAGCTTCAAGCAGACCCTTTTCAACGGCAGGGTTGAAGTTCTTCGGAACAACGCCTCCGACAACGGATACGGTGAAGGTAAGTCCGGGATCTTCGCCGGGAGCGAATCTGATCCAAACATCACCGAACTGACCGGAGCCGCCGTTCTGTTTCTTATGTCTTGCGTGGATATCAACGGATTTGGTGATCTTCTCGCGGTAGGGGATTCTGGGTGTTTCGAGTTTTATGCTTACACCGTAGCGGGACTTCAGCTTAGCGGAAAGAACTGCAAGGTGCATATCTCCGATTCCTGAAAGAACCATCTGCTTGGTCTCGGGATCTGTCTCATATTTAAGAGTAAGATCTTCTTCTACAAGTCTTGCCATACTCTGGGAGATTTTTCCTTCGTCCTTGGCAGTCTCGGGAATAATAGCCTGAGTCATATAGGGTTCGGGATATACGACGGGAGAATACGCACCCTCACCGGTCTCTCGGAGAGTATCATTCGTATTCGTATTTGTAAGTTTAGCAATCATACCGATATCACCGCACGCAAGTTCGTCAACTTCAGTCTGTGTCTTACCCTTGACGGTGTAGATATGAGCCATTTTTTCGGTACCGCCGTTAGTGGTGTTTTTCAGCAACATATCACGTTTGAGAGTCCCGTTCATAACCTTGAAGAAAGACATCTTTCCGACGAAGGGGTCGGCAACTGTCTTAAAGACAAACAGTGCAGCCGATCCGTTCTCTTCAATGGGAGTGGCGGAACCGTCATTAAGTTTTTCTTTCTTCTTGGAGGTGAATTTCGGAAATGAATCAACAGCGGCATCAAGCATAGCGGAAACGCCGGAGAGAGTCAGGGATGATCCTGCAAATACAGGTACTATCGTACCGTCAACAATACCGTCATGAATAGCGGCGGCGGCTTCCTCGCGAGTGATCTCCTCTTCTTCGAGTACTTTCATCATGATATCTTCGTTTACCATGGCGATAGCGTCGTTGAAGTCAGACTTGTGATTCTCGGCAGCAGCTTCGAGGGCGGGAGTCATGGGGATATCCACAACTTTTCCCTTTGCGTCATATTTGAACGCCTTCATTTCGATAAGATCAACGTAAGCTATTTCTTTGCCGTCTTTTACGGGAACGAAGATCGGGCAGACGGAAGAACCGAATTTTTCTTTCAGCTGTTCGAAAACACGGTCAAAATCAGCCTCATTATCGTCAAATTTATTGATGAAGAACGTACGGGGAGTACCTGCTTCCTCGGCATAATCCCATGCAAGTTCCGTACCGACTTCAACACCGGATTTTGCATCAACGAGAATTATGGCGTTTCCGCATACACGGAGTGCCTGCTTGACTTCACCTACGAAATCAAGGTAACCGGGGGTATCGAGCACGTTGATCTTGCAGCCGCGCCACATAACGGGGGCAATGGAAGTTGAAATGGAAAAACCTCTCTTGATCTCTTCGGGATCGTAGTCACATACGGTATTACCGTCAGCGGGCTTTCCGAGTCTGTCGGTACCGCCGGATATATAAAGCATAGCCTCTGCAAATGAGGTTTTGCCGCATCCGCCGTGTCCAAGCAGAGCAATGTTTCTGATTTTTGCAGTTTCGATCTTAGCCATAAGAAGTTCCTTCCCCATCCCGTCCGTATACGGCGGGACGTCTGTATTAAAATTAGGTCATTTATTTTATCGCAAGATAAAGTCAGTTTCACCGATCATAAAACAACCACAATTGTTATTATACAATATCAAAAACGACTTTGCAATAGTTTTTTCTAAATATAATCAAATTTTATAAAAAAAATTGTATATTTTACACTAAACATTGAACAAACGGCAGGCATTTTCATTGGTCAGAGCAATCATTTCTTCTCCGCTAATTCCGAATAAAGTACCGAGAACTTCTCCCGTATTACGGATATAATCGGATCTGTTAAGTTTTCCGCGATACGGTTCCGGCGCAAGATAGGGGCAGTCCGTTTCAAGCAGAAGTCTTTCTTTCGGTATGCTCTGTGCCACCGAACGCACACGAGCGGCATTCTTGAACGTCAATACGCCCGAAAATGAAACATACCACCCGCGTTTTAAAAGTTCCCGTGCCATTTCCGCACTTCCCGAATAACTGTGAAGTACACCTATTACCTCAGGATACCGCAGAATTGTCTCAAAAACATCCCCATGAGCGTCTCTGTCATGGACAGACACCGGCATACCGTATTTGCGCGCAAGTTCGAGCTGCGCTTCAAAGAATTCCGCCTGACCTTCTTTATCAACGGGCTGCCAATAATAGTCAAGTCCGATCTCGCCTATTGCGACGATCTTGTTTTTCTCCCTGCATTTCAGCATATCCTCAAGTTTACCGAGAGTCTCGTCAAGCGTGCCTTCCTTATATATTTCCGACGGATGGATACCGACGGCGGCATACATTCCGGGGAATTCCGCAGCCTGCGCCACGACCGCTTCCGACGTTGCGATATCAGTGGCAACATTGATAATTTTATCGACACCCGTATTGAAAAGTTCCGAGAGCAGCGCGCATGCGCCGCTCCCGGTCTCTTTTTCAAATCTTTCGTCGGTGTAATGGGCGTGCGTATCAAATATTCCGCTCATTTTTCTGTCTTATCTGACTCTCTCGCCGAGAGGAGTGTCGGGATCAAGAAATACGACTCTGACCTGATCCTCTCCGGATGCAAGCAGCATACCATTTGAATCCACTCCGCAGAGTTTTGCGGGTTTAAGATTTGCAACGATAACAATTTTTTTGCCGATAAGCTGCTCGGGTTTATAGAACTTTGCGATTCCGGAGACGATCTGACGTTTCTCGTAGCCGAGATCAACTATAAGCCTCAGAAGTTTCTTTGCCTTCGGGACAGGCTCGCACTCCACGATCTGCGCGGTGCGAAGTTCAACTTTCATAAAGTCTTCAAATTCTATCATAGCGCAGCCTTCGGTTTTTTCGGGATGTGCTGCCTTCTCAGCAGCCTCTTTGGCAGCGTTTTCAGCCGCTATCGCTGCATAAATATCTTCAAGCGTCTTCGCCTCGTCGATTCTCGCAAAGAGCACCTTGGATGCTCCGACAAACTTTTCGGGAATCATTCCGTTGAATCTATCCGCAGTACCTATGGTATCAAATCCGGTCTTATCAGTACCGAGTTCGGCAAAGATTTCATCTGCTGTATCGGGAATAACGGGAGAGAGCAGAACTGCTCCCCACCTTATTGCTTCGAGAAGGTTGTAAAGCACGGTACCGAGACGGTCACGGCGGTTTTCATCGCGTGCAATAACCCACGGCTGTGTCTCGTCAATATATTTATTTGCACGGCGGAGAAGAGTCAATACGGCATCAATGGCATCCGCAATATGATAACTGTCCATTGCATCATAATACTCTTTCACGGCCTTTATGAGGACGCCGCGGAAATCGTCGTCAGGATCCTCGGGACAGACGGGAGCGGCGACCTTTTTATCAAAATACTTGTTCTGCATATCAAGTGTACGCTTAACAAGATTTCCGAGAATGTTTACAAGATCAGTGTTATAACGTGAGAACACGCTCTCCCAGGTGATCGAGCCGTCGGCGGCGAATGGCATCTCCGCAAGGGCGTAATATCTGACTCCGTCAACGCCGACGTACCGGGAAAGTTTATCGGCGTAAATCACGTTCCCTTTTGACTTTGACATTTTGTCGGTACCGAACAGATACCACGGATGACCGAAGACCTTCTTAGGGAGAGGAAGTCCGAGAGCCATAAGGAAAATGGGCCAGTACACGGAATGGAATCTCATTATATCCTTGCCGATCATATGAACATCTGCCGGCCAGTTCTTTTTAAACTGCTCGCTCTGTTCCTCGTAGGATTTATCCGGGTCGTATCCTATTGCGGTAATGTAGTTCGTCAATGCGTCAAGCCACACATAAACTACGTGCTCGGGATCCGAAAGCACCGGAATTCCCCATTTGAAAGAAGTACGTGAGACACACAGATCCTGCAATCCGGGGATCAGGAAATTATTCAGCATCTCATTCTTTCTTGCTTCCGGTTCGATAAATCTGGGATGAGTATTGATATACTCAATCAGCTGCGGGGCATATTTCTGCATATTGAAGAAATATGCTTCCTCACGGGCGCGTTTGACGGGAGCACCGCAGTCGGGGCATTTGCCGTCAGTCACCTGAGTATCGGTAAAGAAAGATTCGCAGGGAGTGCAGTACCAACCTTCGTAATATCCCTTATAAATATCCCCCTGACGCAGAAAACGCTCAAATATTTTCTGAACAGTCTGCACATGATTTTTATCGGTCGTGCGGATAAAATAATCGTATTTTACGTTCATCTTATCCCACAGATCACGGATTGTTCCGGAGACACCGTCAACATACGTCTGCGGATCCATTCCGCGTGCGGAAGCATAGTTTTCGATCTTCTGACCGTGTTCATCTGTACCGGTGCAGAAAAAAACGTCATAGCCTTTTGCTTTCTTATAACGTGCAACAGCGTCAGTCATTATTGCTTCATAGGTATTTCCTATATGCGGTTTTGCGGACGCATAGGCAATTGCTGTGGTAATATAATATTGTGGTTTAGTCATTTTTTCGACCTGCCTTTCGGTTAAATTCAGTAATCATTCATTTGTCTGTTTTTGGGATCTTATCTGTTTCTATATATTGATTTTCTGTCATTTCATTTATTCTCATCAGCAGATCCGAACGGTTATATTCACCGATCAGAAGCATCAGCGGTGCGGTGTGAATATAAAACAGAACGAACAGGCTGAGGACAGAGATAATTGTCAGAAAAAAAGTTTTTCCGAAGAACACCGACATTCTCGTTCGCCATCCGAGATCACGCAGCATGATTTTGGCTTCTTTGAAAGCCTCCCGGAGTTTTTTATTATTGACCGAAACGAGCGACGCGGTGATCCCGAGCCTTCGTGTCAGAACATAGATGAGCAGACCTGCGAGGGCAGATCCGATCGATACGGAAAAATCAAGCCACACGGGCGACAGTTTTCCGTTTATGAGAAAATAATACCTGACCTCAAAAACGAGTGATGCAAAAAACAGCAGCGGCGGTATAACGATACGCAGAAGGCGAAATGTTCCCGCGGCGATTGTCCGCATAAACCTGCGGAATGATGAAAACGGTATAAAAATCACGCGCAGATCGGGATCTTCTCCGTCAGCGATCCGTGAGGCGAGTATTCTTACTCCCTCCCCTACCGGAACAGCAGCAAAAAGTCCCGTAAGCCACGCCGAAATCTGAATGATGATTTCGGTCAGATCATCGTTTTCAAGACCGTATTCCGGTTTTATGGCAAGCACTACGGCGATAAATCCGATATATCCCGCAGCTGCGGCAAATATCCATATCAGGCACCCAAGGATAAGACTGAGACGTACATTCTTATCGGTTAGTCTGATTTTTGCTCTGTCAAAGATAGCGGAAGATATCTTTTCATTCTCCTTCTGTCGGCACAGCTTGTTCCTTTTCTTTTCGGAAAGAGATTTCATCATGCTGTGATCTCCTTTCCTGCAACAAAAACACGGCGTATGCCAAGGGATTTTTGCCCCTCGTCCATTCGACAGATGACGAAATCGGCACGCGCTCCGCTTGCAAGACAGCCGACCGTCCCGTCAAGTCCGACTTCCGCGGCGGGATTCGCCGTAGCGCAGACAAGAGCATCAGCAAGTGAAATATCACAGAAACGTGAAAAATTCTCAACTGCTTTATCAAGTGAGAGTGTACTTCCCGCAAGTGCTCCGTCGGGAGTACGGGCAATGCCGTTTCTGACAACAGCGGGATTTCCCGCGATCATATATTCACCGTCCGGAGCACCCGCTGCCGCCATTGAATCGGTAATCAGTACCACACGTTCAAGTCCGGTATTTCCGAGCGTGAATTTTATCATTTCGGGGCATATGTGAAATCCGTCGCATATGAGTTCCGCATACGCTCCGCTTTCAAATGCCGCAAGGACCGCTCCGCCGTCACGGTGATGAAGCGGCGGCATTGCGTTATACAGATGAGTAAAACTGACGTTCCACATTCGGTAAGCCTCCAAGGCTTGCGAATACGTCGCAGCGGTATGTGCGAGACCAAGAGTTACTCCCGCGCTCTTCGCTGCGGCGGCAAATCTGCCCTCGGCATCAAGTTCAAGTGCGGCACTCACATGCAGAGGAATTCCCGCAAAACTCAAAAATCTGTTCAGTTCATCAGCATCCGGCTTTGCAAGAAGACCGGCATCATGCGCACCGCGTTTTTCAGGTGACAGATAGCGTCCTTCGAGATGGATTCCGATAAATTCGGCACCGTCTGTGTCTGCGCGCAAGGAACGGATTAGTTCGGCGGCACGGCACAGTTCGGAAAACGGAGCTGACGCAAGGGTCGGAAACAATGAAGTCGTTCCCGATACGGCGTACGAATGAGCCATTTCTTTCATAGCCGCTTTATCAGCAAAGTTGAAGTCATTCCCCGCTCTGCCGTGTGTGTGGACATCCACAAGTCCCGGTATCAGGCACTCTCCTCCGGCATTGATAACGTAATCCGCGTTTTCTCTTCTGAACTTATCTTCCGGACCGAAATTCACTTCAATGATCTTTCCGTCGGCACAAAGCATACTGCCCGGGATGCAGCGGCGCTGCTCGGTATTATATACTCTTGCATTATCAACAAGCAGACGCATTCTTCACACCTCCCGCGATAAGATCGGTCTATTCGTTTTGCTTATTTTACTATTATATCAAAAAAACAACTGATTTACAAGAGAAAATGAAAAATAATACGAATATGGATATATTTTCAGTCAATAATAATCAAAAAACGATTAAGGATGGAATAAAAATGGCAAAAATTAAATCCACAGCTCCGACACGTTCATTTTTCGATACAAAGGCGGCGGAAATGGGACTTGTCGCTGCCCTCGGCGGCGTTGCATACTGCGGACTTGAAGTTTTATGGCGCGGCTGGACTCATTTTTCCATGGGAATATGCGGTGCTGTATGCCTATGTACATTTTACCGTTTTGAACAGAAACTTAATTTCCGTCGCCGTCCTCTCGCATTGCGCGCTCTTCTCGGCGGAATTGTAATAACCGGAGTCGAATTTGCAGCCGGCTGTATCGTGAATCTTGCGCTTAAACTTGACGTATGGGACTACTCCGCAAATCCGTTTCAACTTCTCGGACAGATTTGCCTGCCGATGTCGCTGCTGTGGGTTATGCTCTCCCTCGGGATCTTTCCCCTGTGCGATCTGATCAGACGCAGGATCTTTCTGTCCCCGTAAGAAAGCATAAGAAAAAAAGGAGGCGGTACTGCTGCACTTAAGCGCAGCAGTACCGCTTAAATTTTATTTTAATTTATTCGGTGATTTTTCTCCGCTTTCTGCCGGAACAGAATGTTGGAACGAGGGCGCAGAGGGCGAGCACCGCGGAAACGGAGAACACAGCCGCCCGCGTCACATCTTCATCCCCCGTGGCGGGAGA
>JAKSOD010000050.1 GCA_024405755.1 Clostridia bacterium | reverse complement strand
TCGAACTCCGGACACCTTGATTAAAAGTCAAGTGCTCTACCGCCTGAGCTAATGAGTCATCATTTTTCGGCGTTCTTTCCGAACGCGATTGATATTATAGCACAGGCATTTCATTTTGTCAACCCTTTATGCAATAATTTTTTCTATTTTTTGAAAAAGTTTTTTCTTTTTCTTTCTTGTTTACGTTTAATTACTGAAATCTGCACAAAGCCTTGTTTTTTGATTACGATCCTTATCACTCATTGAGCGCAGCGTAATAACCCAATGCATCAAAACGTCTGAGTCTGCCCGTATCACCGTAAATTTCCGCCGTGACCATAATCTCTCCGCTGTCGGTCAGCCATTCAAAGCGGTAGTATTCACCAAAATCGGACATACGTATATCTTCCGAAAGATCCGCGATCTCGCCTCTCACTATTTCCGAGGCGATTTCAAAACCGTATGCCTGATCGTACTCTCTCCCCCTCAACGGATCACGGTCAAAACAGTATTCAAGGATATGTTTGCCGTCGGCACTGACCCTCACGAATACGTTTTCTGACGAAAAGCAGTACGACGGAGGAAATGTCAATCCGTCAACCGATATCAGTCTGACGTTCTCACATGAAAAGCTTATCGCTTTCTCCTCCGCTCTTTCCTCACCCGCATCTTCCGAACTTCTGAAAGCGGAATATATCAACGCTCCGTCGTGTTCCCGGACTTCAGTTCCGTTCACTTTATCAGGAGGTACACGCAAAGCCTTTCCTCCGTCTCCCGCCTCTGCCGCGTGTGCCGAATCCGTCAGCCACCTGATAAGTGCTGATCGCTCATTGTCGTTTTCGGCAATACAGATCCGTTTGATCACGGAATAAGCAGTCCCGCTTCCTTCAATACCCGCCTGCGACAGATACGCTTCCGCTCTGCCTGCCGCACGTCCGAGCGCAGTTTTGTCCCCCGATTCCGCTGCTTTTTTTAGTTCATCCGCTGCTTCCGAAAATGCTTTTGCCGCAAGCTGTCTGCCGGCATATTCCGATTTTTCGATTTTCTTTTCCGCTCCGGATACGGCGGCTGCCGCTGCCCAGAGTATCGCCGCTGCCGCTGCTGCCGCCGCAACCGCAAGCACGAATCTCCTTCTTTCTCCCATTTTCCGTCCGACCTCTTTTTTACGGTATTTTAAATATTTTCTCATTCATATTATTTCAGAGTTTTAATCGAAAAAACAAGGTAAAATAATCATTTAATCAAAAAACGTGACTTCCGCGCATTGCGTAAAAGCCACGTTCAAATTTTTTGATCAGAGAATATCTATATTACGTTTTTCAGTCAGTCGTTGCACTTTTTTCCCTGTTGGGTTTGCGCTTCTTCAGCGTCAAGTATCTCATCTGCACGGCGTCTTAGTAGTATGAGTATTTTTTCAAATACGACAGTGCATATTCCTTCAGACAGAATGGCGGCAAGCAGCATTATCATGACCGTGTTGACCGCACGCCCGAGTATTGCCGTTCCGGCAAAGACGAGTATGCCGATTATTACTTTTGCGATCCCCGTCACGAAACACGCGGCTGACGGCGGCTCTCCGAGATAATACTCATAGTATTCTGCTTTCTCGCCGGAACCGCTTACGAATATGTCGGGAGCTACGGCAAGAGCTGCTTCGTCATAGTATACCGCTGTCTTCGCATTCAGTACCGCAAATACCACTGACAGCACCGCAAATGAAACAAGTGCAGCACAGAATCCGGCTGCAACCGTATTTACTTTATATCTGTCAAGTCCGGTAAATCCGAAGGCACGTTCCCCGAGAAAATCCCTGACGTCGTTCACACTCATCTCTCCTGCCGGATCGTTGAGTATAGATGCCATTATCATAACCGTAATGGTCAGCAGAACAAAGAGCACCGCCAGTACGATCGAAAGGTAAAACTTCCACGTCAGCCATACTCTTATCCTCTCTTTTTTAAGTTCTCCCCGTGTCAGGCAGACAAATCCCGTCATACCTGCGATCGGAAATGCCGAGCAAGTAAGTCCAGCAAGAATTATCAGCAGAACATTCCACACTTCACGATTCTTTAACGAAACGATCAGCGCCGCAGTACAGACAATCAGGCATACCGCCGCTGTTCCGAGCAGTACAGAACAGATGATTGCTGTTCTCCCGCCGTCTGCCTTGCCGTATTCAGGAGTACAGTTGACTGTTTTTATTTCGTCGTTTTTCTTTTTGTCAAGAGAATCTGACATCTGTTCCTCCTTACAAGCCAAACTCAAAATGATTTGGACATCGTCTTTTACTTTCTCATTTCATTAAAGTATGATATTACCGTTCAAAAATGCACTTGATATGTACGAATTATGAACAAATGGTTAATATCAGTGTATTGCTTTTTAGTATCACGATAAAGTGTAACCCCGCCGCCGGAGTTTCCGCGGCGGCGGGGACAAATTATTCTTATATGACTTTGAAATTATTTCTCGGGAGTGAGAAGTCCGTAGCCTCCGTCACGGCGTGCATATACCACACAGGTCTTCATTGTATCGGCATCTACAAACACAAAGAATTCGTGTCCCAAAAGGCTCAGTTGGAGTATGGCATCCTCAACGGACATGGGACGTACGCTGTAAGTCTTATATCTTACCACATTCTCGTCGTCCTCAGCCCCCTGTTCGACAGGAATCTCAGTGGGTGCAAATGCGTTCTTGCGGAGACGTTTTTCAAGTTTCGTCTTATTCTTCCTGATCTGACGGTCAATGGTATCAACCGCTCGGTCTATCGCATTGCGGAAGGTCTCGTCATCTGTCTCACAGCGGAAAAGAGTGTTTGCCGCGGCAATGGTGATCTCAATATTCTCGCGGTTGCGTTTACGGCTGAAAGTAACCGTCGCCTTTTCCTCACTCTCAAAATACTTGTCAAGTTTGGCGAGTTTCTTCTCTGCCAGCGTCCTGAGATCTTCGGTAACGCTCATCTGTCTGCCAACTACTGTGATTTTCATGTGTCTTCCTCCTGTATGTTACTGCGTAGGAAGCGTTACTCCCTTTCGCACTTATATTATAGCACATTTTTTGTGCAAAATAAATAGGTTTTTGAAATTTTTTCTGATTTTTTTATTAAAATTGATTTGTGCGCCGTTTTTTATGTATTTTTATGTTACTAAGGTCAAAAATACCTTTGATGACAGGCAAATACTGCCCGCCGTATTGACTTTTTCTGATAAAAATGATAAAATTTAATTATATTTTATGAAAGCGAGTGATCGATATGGATAAGACCAGCAGCACCGCATCCCCTGCCGAAGAACTCCGCCGTCTGAGGGAGAAAGTCGCCTATCACGCAAAAAAATATTATGTGGATGATGCGCCGGAAATTTCCGACTACGATTATGATATGATGTACCGCCGCCTTCTTGATCTGGAACAGGCACATCCCGAATTCGCCGATCCGACCTCCCCCACACACCGCGTGGGCGGAAAACCTCTTGACAAATTTGAAAAAGTCACTCACGCCGTGAAGATGAATTCGCTCTCCGACGTTTTTTCCTTTGATGAACTCGGTGAATTTCTTGACCGGGTCTTGGCGGTACTCCCCGACGCTTCATACTCCGTTGAGCCGAAGATCGACGGCTTGTCCGTATCACTTATTTACCGCGGAGGTGTCCTTGTAACGGGAGCCACTCGCGGTGACGGAATTGTCGGTGAAGATGTGACTCAGAACATCAAAACAATTTTTTCAATTCCTCTGCGCCTGCCCGAGCCTCTTGACATTACCGTACGCGGTGAAGTCTATATGCCGCGTTCGGTATTCAATATGCTGAATGAAAAACGCGAAGCAGAAGGAAAACCTCTTATGGCTAATCCTCGCAATGCCGCCGCAGGCTCCCTGCGCCAACTTGATCCCAGAATCGCCGCTGAAAGACGTCTTGACATCTTCGTCTTCAACTTGCAGGAAGGTTCTCTGTGGGTTGACGGTCACGCACCCGTTTCCCACACCGAAACCCTCGATCGTCTTGCCGAACTCGGTTTTACCACCGTGCAGGAACGCAAGCTCCTGTCTGCAAAACAGGATATTATCGAACACATTAAATACCTCGGCAGCCGACGTGACGATTTCGCTTACGACATTGACGGAGCCGTCATAAAACTCGATTCGCTCGAATGGCGCCGTGTTCTCGGAGAAGGCACCAACACCCCCAAATGGGCAGTTGCATATAAGTACCCGCCCGAAACCAAACCCACCCGGCTGATCGACATTACCGTTGCCGTCGGGCGAACCGGAGTCCTGACTCCCGCCGCTGTCCTTGAACCCGTTCGCCTTGCGGGGACAACCGTTTCACGTGCGACACTGCACAACATTGATTTCATCAGAGAACGCGGGATCATGCTCGGAGACACCGTGCTTGTCCGCAAAGCGGGAGACATCATTCCCGAGATCGTCGGTTCCGTCCCCGAAAAAAGAGACGGCACCGAACGCCCTTTCCGTATGCCGGAACGCTGTCCTTCCTGCGGTGAGCCTGTCAGTCGTGACGAAGACTCCGGAGAGGCCGCTGTACGCTGTACAAACAGTGCCTGCCCCGCGCAGCTGTCCCGAAGCCTTGAACACTTTGCTTCAAAGAACGCAATGAACATTGAAGGTCTCGGCCCGCAGATAATAGAACTTCTCCTCGATACAGGACTCATCACCGATGCCGCCGACCTTTATTCACTGCGTGCGGAACAGATCGCCGCTCTCGACAGAATGGGAGAACAGTCAGCAGCCAATCTTATCGCCGCCATTGACCGTTCCCGTTCGGCAGGCCTTGAACGGCTGATTTATGCTCTCGGTATCCGTAATGTCGGAGAGGTGGCGGCAGCGTCTCTTGCCGGAAGATTCCGTACCCTCGATGCGTGTGCCGCCGCCACGACGGAAGAACTCTGCGAACTTGAAGACTTCGGCAAAATCACTGCTGACTGCATCACTGAATTTTTCACTCACCCTCAGAACATTGCTCTCTGCCGCAGACTCACCGACGCGGGTGTACTGACTGAATCCGTTGCACGCGCCGTAGACACCCGCTTTGCCGGAATGACCTTTGTCCTTACCGGATCTCTCCCTACCCTCACACGCAGTGAAGCCTCCGCTCTCATCAAGGAACGCGGAGGAAAATGCGCAGGATCGGTATCTAAAAAGACAACCTTCGTTGTTGCCGGTGCCGATGCCGGTTCAAAACTAACCAAGGCACATGAACTTGATATTCCTACCATAGACGAAGCCGAACTTCTCCGTATGTGCGGCATCGATAAAAGTTGATTCAGCCGCCATTTTTATGATGTTTTCCGACTGCTTTGGACATAATTCGTCGGAAGTCAAATCAGAAGACATTACTGTTTCGACATAAATCAAATCAGTTCGACAGTCGTATAATTGGAACACGTAAAATGATCTTATTGATTTTGATCACGGTCTGCCGGTGTAATTAATAATACCGTCGGTTATGGCTGCCGCAAACAAATCCGGCTGCTCGTTCATAAGTGCCGCATCGTTCGGATTCGTGATAAAACCAAGTTCAAGCAGTACTGCCGGCATGGCTGTTTTCCGCAGAACGTACAGACCCGAACGGATATTTACTCCGCGGTTGCGCAGTCCCGTCTGTGCCGAAATCGAAGACAGGATACTGCGTGCCAGGGATGCCGCCCGTGACGGAGAGGAATATACAAGTGCCTCTGTTCCCGTTGCCGACGGCGATGATGAAGCATTGGTATGCAGACTGATAAAATAGTCCGCTCCCCAACGGTTAGCCTCATTCACCCTTGCTTGAAGACTTGTGGTATTGCTCGTTCCGAGTTGTGTCGCTGCCGTCGGTCTTGACAGCCTTACGTCAAATCCTTCCGCCCTTAAATCATCCGCAAGTTCTCTGCCGATCCGGTAGACTATGTCCTGCTCACGCAGTCCGTTTCCTTCCGCTCCGGCGTTGGGATTGACCGGATTATGCCCTTGATCTATGTAGATCTTTATTGCCATTTTTTCACCCCGTTCATAAATTTTGCCGCGGCGGTTTATGCCGCATCAACATTATATTCAGCCGCCTCCGCTTACGTGACGGAGGCAGAAAGGTACTATATTTCATGACAGAATTTTCGGAAACGACAGAAGAATACTTTGTTCCCGACGAGAAAAACAAACTCGAAAAAGGCGTTCTGTATCTTGTTGCCACACCTATCGGAAACCTCTCCGATGTGTCCGACAGATGCCGCAAAGTTCTCTCCGGCGTTGACTTCGTAGCTGCTGAGGATACCCGCAATTCGGGACTTTTCCTATCCCGCCTCGGCATAAAACGTCCTCTTGTTTCATACCACGAACATAACAAAGCCTCCGTCGGTCCGCGCATTACGGAACGTCTGAAGAACGGCGAGAACTGTGCACTGATCAGCGATGCGGGTACTCCCGCTATCTCTGATCCCGGTGAAGATCTCGTACGTCTGTGCGCAGAAGACGGGTTAAGGGTTGTCCCCGTTCCGGGATGCTGTGCCGCCGTTTGTGCACTTACGGTATCCGCACTTCCTACCGGGAGATTCGTCTTTGAAGGCTTTCTTCCCTCCACTCCCCGCGAGCGACGTGAACGCCTTGCCTCCGTTGCCAATGAGGAACGAACGGTGATCCTGTATGAGGCACCTCACCGCCTCCGTCGTACGCTTGACGAACTTCTTGAAGTCTGCGGTGCCGAACGTCCGCTTTCACTCTGCCGTGAACTTACCAAACTCAATGAAGACGTGAGGCGCGGGACCGTCGGAAGTACAGTTGAATATTATAATGTTAATGAGCCTCGCGGAGAATATGTTCTCGTTCTCGGCGGGAAATCACCTGCGTCGGAACACTTCTGGGACAATATGACCGTATCAGATCATGTAGATTATTACATAGGACAGGGGATGTCACAGAAGGATGCAATAAAAGCCGCAGCGCATGACCGCGGCGTACCAAAAAACGAAGTTTATGCGGAAATCGTAAAAAACAAGTAATTATGAATTTTTTATCGGACAAAATTGCAGAATCGGGTTGTTTTTTTCACTGATTTGTGATATCATATATTCAAAATAAAATTCCTCAAAACAGGAGATCAATGATGAAATACGTAAAGAAAAAATGCTGCGTCGTCGGTGCTACCGGAATGGTCGGTCAGCGTTTCCTCACGCTGCTTGAAAATCACCCTTACTTTGAAGTCACGGCACTCGCTGCCTCCTCACGCTCTGCCGGCAAGACCTACGCCGAGGCTGTCGGAGACAGATGGAAAATGGATGTTCCCATGCCGGAGAAATACGCCGGTATGAAAATCTTTGATGCCGCCGATCCCGCTCCCATTGCCGAACTGTGCGACTTTGTGTTCTGCGCCGTGGATATGCCTAAAGCGGAAGTAAAGGCTATGGAAGAAAACTACGCCCGTCACGAACTTCCCGTTGTTTCCAACAACTCAGCAAACCGCTGGACCCCTGACGTTCCCATGCTGATCCCCGAGATCAACCACTCTCATCTGGAAGTCATCCCCTTCCAGAAAAAACGTCTCGGCACAAAACGCGGTTTTATTGCCGTAAAACCCAACTGCTCGATCCAGTCTTATGTTCCTCTCCTTACTCCCCTGCTCGACTTCGGAATCACGGAAGTTGTCGCCACCACCTATCAGGCGATTTCCGGCGCCGGAAAGACATTCCGCGAATGGCCGGAAATGATCGACAACGTGATCCCCTATATCGGCGGTGAGGAAGAAAAAAGCGAACAGGAGCCTCTGCGTGTATGGGGGCATGTTGAAAACGGTGTTATCGTCAAGGCTGACGCTCCCGTCATCACAACACAGTGCATCCGCGTTCCAGTTACCAACGGTCACACTGCTGCTGTGTTTGTGAAATTCAAGAATAAACCCTCCAAAGAAGAGATCCTGCGCCGTTGGGCAGAATTCAAGGGACTTCCTCAGGAACTTGAACTTCCCTCAGCTCCGAAGCAGTTCCTCACTTATTTTGAAGAAGATAACAGACCTCAGTGCGCACTTGACCGCGGTATTTACGGCGGTATGGGCGTGACCGCAGGCCGTCTGCGTGAAGATGTTCTTTACGACTATAAGTTCGTAGGACTTTCACACAACACCCTCCGCGGTGCCGCAGGCGGTGCCGTTCTGTCCGCCGAACTTCTCTTCAGGCTCGGTTATCTTGACTGACTTTTAAAAAAACGTTCCGGCGATCAAATTACCGGAACGTTTTTTCATTTTTATTTTTTGTTGAAGATTCTGTCTGTCAGATATTCGCTGATACGGCAGCCGTAACGTGCCGCCTCAAAATGAGCGATATCCGGTACGCGGAACATCTTACATTCAAGATTGAATGAGTACCGGTAATCCACGGCGCGCAGTCCCGATATGACTTTTTCCCAGTCAACCGTTCCGAAATACGGCATCAGATGCTCATCTTCTCCGCCATGGTTATCATTGACATGTGTCACGGTAAGCCGCTTGCCAAGCTTTTTCAGGGATTCTTCCATATCAAGTCCGGTGGTGTGAGCGTGTCCGAAATCCCAGCAGATCTCCTGACCGAGTGTATCGCACAGGTCTATAAGTTCATCGGGATACGCGGAATAGAAGTGCTTTCCCTCATTCTCACGCGGAGATCGCATATTCTCAAAAGCGAGTTTGATCCCCGCCTTCTCCGCGGGTTCAACGAAACTTCCGAGAAATTCAATATTCTGGCGGCGCCGCTTTTCAATATTTTCCGGAGTGTTTTCCTCAGCACCGTTGCCGAGCGGGTGGATCACCGCCCGTTCAAGTCCGAGATACCCTGCTGCTCTGATGCATATCCGTATGTCACGGTCAAGCAGTTCCGGAGCACGAGGATCTTTACGAGGGACTTTCAGCGTTCCGAAAAACGGCAGGTGACCGAATGTCAGCTGCATTCCGATCTTAGCGGCATATTCAGCAACGTCTGCGCAGTATCTTTTCAGTTCTTCGTCATTTGAACAGATGTACGGCAGGGATTCAAGAGCAAAATCAACTCCGTCAAAACCCGCATCCTGCAGAAGTTTTATTGATTCCTTGTGGGTATGATCACCGTCCGGAGTGGTGAAATAGAATCGTGTGGAAGCGGTCAGTGGAATGTTATGTTCCGGCATCTGAATCCTTCCTTTCGTTAATACGGATAATAACAGAAAAGTTATTCTGTCCGTCTGAACAAGTTCCTTACATCAAAATCAAGGATAAATGCAAAGAACTTTTTGTCGCGGTATTTTTCAAGAACAGCAAAAATCAGTTTCGTGATGAAAAACGCGGTAACTGCGGAAAACGCGCCTACGATAATTCCAGCGATAACATCAGTGGGATAATGCGCCATAAGATAATTGCGGGACGCTGCAAGAAGGACCACATAAATATATCCGACAACGGGAATATACTTTTCCTTTCTTGTCAGGCACAGTGCCGTAACGCCCGCCATTGCGGCGGTGGCATGCCCCGACGGGAACGAATATTCACTCTCGGCAGGAGCGTTAATAAAGTGTGCGAAATCAGCAAAAACTTCGCTTGCTTCAAGCGGACGGATCCTTGCCACGGCATCTTTGAGACAGATGTTCGTAATCAGTGCTCCGCAGCAGACGGCTCCGAACACGCATACCCCGGCGCGCCGTGTCTTCGGAAAACACAGAAGAACAGCTGCAATAATAAAGAACAATATGCCTTTTTCTCCTATGAGTGTTAAGAATTCCGCAGCGGGAGTGAGGATCCGTCCGCACGCTTCTGCGGCAGAGTGCATTCCTTCAAGGATCGCTCTGTCAAAGCCTGCGAACGCCGTGTTGAGCCAATCGGCAAAAGTGTTCATTTCCTGTACCCAAGTCCTTTCAGAATTTTTATCGCCTTTTCCGGATCGTTGCAGGTGAACATTGTGGTCCCGCGCTCAACAGCTCCCTTCATCAGTTCTGGTGTATCAACTCCGAAGCAAACGCAGGCGGCACAGCCGCGGCGCTTGACTTCTTCAAACGCTTCAACATCGCAAAGAGGCTGAGTCTTCTGAAGAGTGCGATCGATCTTCTTACCGTCCGGCGCAAGGCGTGCATTGAACAGGCATACGTAGGTAAGATAAGAATACAGATTCACCTGAGGATGATGCATAAGGAATTCAGGCCAGAATCCGTGAAGAGGATATTTGTCGCCGTATTTGTCAACTATGTATTTCAAAACTTCCCAAGAGAAGCAGTTGAGCATTACCCGATCCTGCATTCCTCTCTCTTCAACCATGGCAATTACCTTGTCGGCAGTGGAGTAGCAGATGTCGCCCTCTATCTCGGGATAATCTTTAAGTTCGAGGTTGAGAAGCAGATCCGGATACGGTTCAACAAGATCAAGAAATTCGGCAAAAGTGGGAACGCGGGTGCCGCGGTACTGTTCACCGAATTTGATTCCGGCATCAAGAGCCTTCATCTCAGCAAGCGTCTTCTGAAATACCATGCCGGTACCGTCGGTGGTGCGATCAACATCATGGTCGTGCATCATTATGATGACACCGTCGGCAGTCTGATGCAGGTCGGTCTCGATACCGTCAGCTTTCAGTTCAATTGCGTGCATAAAAGCGGGGATGGTGTTTTCGGGACGGCAGTCCTTGTCTCCTCTGTGAGCCGCCATAAGTATTTTCCCTGCGGCAATGGATTCAAGAAATTTGTTCATTTCAGTTGTTATTCCTTTTATAACGGCAGAAATAATCTGCTTTTATTTAAAAAATATTGTACCACCGAAAGGAAATTTTGTCAAGCCGCTGCGCCTACTTTGAAAGAATATTTGCCGTTTGAAAAACTCTGACCTTCTCCGCACTTGACAAGCCGTTGTTTTTGTGATAAACTATCATAAACTATGCGGGCAGGAACGGGACGGATTCCGTCATACCCGCTCATTCATCAGCGGGTATGGCGGAATTGGCAGACGCGCCGGATTTAGGATCCGGTGGGCAACCGTGCAGGTTCAA
>JAKSOD010000005.1 GCA_024405755.1 Clostridia bacterium | reverse complement strand
GCCGCTACTTGAAATTTTGCGCGGATTGTGGTATCATTATAATGATAAATTATTTTTTGTTTTTGATACATTTATAACTGAAAGGATTCTTTATGAAAAAAGCAGATAGATTTTCATCTTTCCCGGCTCGTTTTACGGCATTTTTCATTGCTTTGTTTGTAACAGCCATGCTTTTCGTGTCCTGCTTCGGCGGCAATGAAATCGGCAGCGGGACGGCGGCAGAATCGGATGCGGCAGAATCTTACGTTGCCGGATACGATACGTCGGATCCTCTGCCTGAAAGTGTGACGGATGAAACAATACCTGAATCCGTGACGGGAAGTGATACCGGTGCGGGACCGGCAGATACGGGGGAAGAATCTTCTTCAAATCACGAAGATCATCCGTCGGATGTTCCCGGGTCTCTCGCCGACAACGTAAAGATGAAGGATTCGTTCGTTTATGAAAGACCGGATTATGATTTGCTTGAGAAAAAGACGGACGATCTGATCAGAATGATAAAGGAAGAAAAACTTCCCGAGGATGAGGTCAAGAAGGCTTACGACGATCTTGAAGACCGTCTTGACTTTTCCTATACAATGGAGAGCATAAATTCCGTACGTCAGAGTGAGGACGTATCGAATCAGAAATATGCGGATGAATCGCTGTGGCTTTCGGAAAAATCGGCGGCTCTTTTCACAAAACTTGTTAAAACTGACGTTGCCGCTTTTGAATCAAAATATTGCGGCGCACTTCTCGGTGATATGACAGAGGAGGAGATCGCTTATCTGCGCGCTATGGAAAAACTTGCTGACGACGAATATGTGGAACTGTCACGCAAAGACACCGAACTTCAAAACAAATATAAGTCGGCTGAACTTGACGTGTCCATTACAGTAAAAGGCAAAGAATACAATTACGCCGGTCTTGAAGATGCCGGACTGCTCAGCGAAGAAAATAATAAAAAGTGGAACGACGCTTTCACGGAATACGCCGGTGATATTCTTCACCAAATGATAGACGTTAGAAATAAAATTGCCGTTAAGGCGGGATACGCTGACTACGGAGAATTTGCATACGCGATCATGTACGAACGTTCTTATACTCCGGATGATGCTGCAAAATTCGCCGAAGGAATAAAGAACGCCTTTACTGTGCTGAATGATCAGCAGACATACTCTTTTTCTCCGCTTGAAGCACTCTTTATCAACAGCAATTATTTCGGCGGAAAAGCAGTTGACTTTTCCAATCACATTGACGAATACCGCGATTATTTCGCATCAGTCAATGAAAATATGCTGAAAGCATTTGACGAATTCCTTGAAAAGCAGTATTTCAGCGTGGGGGATGAGGTCACGAGACAACAGGGGGCATACACCACATATCTTCGCTCATACGATACGCCTTTCATTTTCATGTACCGTTACGGAGGAGCGTACAATGTCAGATCCCTGATACACGAATTCGGTCATTATTATGCGTACTATGTTCACGGCGACGATATGGGGACGGATCTTGATATATGCGAGATCCATTCGCAGATGAACGAAATGCTGTTTACTCCGGTATGGGATAAGATCGTCGGAGAGAAATTTTCTTCCGGGATTGTGAAATATCAGATATATAATATGGCAATGACTGTGCTTTCGGGATGCCAGGAAGATGAATTCCAACGGATTATTTACGCAAATCCCGATAAATACACTTCCGCAAAGGATTTTTGCGCCCTTTATGCCGAACTTAACAGCGCATACGGTATTTCCGCAGATGATACGAGATGGGCACAGATCAATCACACTTTTGAGATGCCTTTCTACTATATCAGTTATGCAACTTCCGCGATTCCGGCTCTTGAAGGTTTTGTTATCGTCAAAAATGATTATCCTGCGGCGATAAAACTCTATAACGACCTGATCGCAGAGGGAACGAAAAGAAATTTTATTGATTTACTGCAAAAACTCGGACTCGGATCTCCATTTGATCCGAAAACGATCAAGACTCTCACTGACGATATCGTGAAGATATTCGGCTGAGATTCGGATCTCACTGTTGTCGGACGGCACAGACCGTCCGGAGGAGAATAAATCTATGAACGAGATCATTACGGATGCGGATTTCCGCCGCCGGATGAAGATGTCCGCTCCCGCTCCCGGATATTTGTTCTTCGGGGACGAGGATTATCTTAAACAAAACGCGGTATCCGTTGCAAAAAAATCGCTGATTCCGGACGAGGGAGCGGCGGCTTTCGATTATATTTCCATAGACAGATCGTCGTTTTCGGCGCAGACACTTGCGGAGTCTCTTGCACCTCCGCCTATGCTCAGCGATCATAAACTGATCGTTGCGTCAGTCACATTCGACGATCTCAGAGCGTCTGAACTGAATGAAGTATACGAAGTACTTGAGGGACTGCCGGAAAAGGGAAAAGATGCGGATAATATTCTGATTATCAATGTTCCTGCGGGTGGAATTGATCCCGGATATCCGAAGCGTCCTTCGGCACAGCTTAAAAAACTTGCGGAATATCTTGTTCCCGTGCGATTTGACAGGATCACTCCCGGCAGACTTTGCGCGTGGGCAGAAAGGCATTACGCCAATAACGGAGTCACCGCAGACGCGGACGTATGTGCCGCCACCGTTGAATATTGCGGAACGGATATGTTCCGGCTGTCCTCTGAGATAGATAAGATATCATTTTTTGCGCTTGCGGGCGGAAGAAAAAATGTAACGGTGAGAGATATACGTATCGCCGGATGCGCTGCGGAAGAATATGACGCTTTCGCACTTGCAAATGCAATGATGACACGGAAATACACAGCCGCACTCGAAGTTCTGTCTCAGATGAAGGCACAGAAACTTGATCCGACGCGCATTATGGGAGAACTGATTCGGGTTATCTGTGATATGAACACGGTGAGTATCCTTCTGAATGCTGGAATGATGCAGAACGATATAGCAACTGCCACGGGCATAAAACCGTTCCCGCTCGGTAAATATATGAACGCGCTGAGAGGGATCGACGACGCTGACCTGCGGCGTGCGCTGAACGCCTGCGTCGCTGCTGATATGGGAATAAAGGGATATTCACAGGACTACGTTCCTATTGAAAAACTGATTTGTTCTCTTTGAGTTTGCCATTGGCGTATCGGATTTGTGCAAAATGGAGAATCGTGTTGTAATTTGTAAATTTTACATCAGTCGCAAATAAAAGGTTTTCCACAAGGCAGGACGTTATGGCTCGAATAAAAAACGGTCAAATCCCCCGTTTTAAAGAGTTTTACACATTTCCCACAAGGTTTTCCACAGACCGTGGTGATTTTGGATGTCGAAAACTTTAGGAAAACAGAATAGGCACATTGCACAAATTTTGTTTTTTTCATATGAAATAAGACTGAGAATGAAAAACGTCTGCTTTGAGCCGGAATAACTGATATGAAGGAGAAGATCAGATGGGGAAAAATCTTTCAGATTCAATTACCGGAATAATGGCGAAAAAAATTGATCCGCCTTCCGGGAAAAAGAGAATAATTGCCGTAATTGCTCTTGCGTTTGCTGCGATCATTCTCATCGGGTATATTTGGTATGCTATTGTTGACAACCGGAGGGTGCATTATGCCCCCGAGTTTCACATTAAAGACATAAAGAGTCCAAACGACGCTGACGGAGACGGGATCGACGATTATGCGGATATGGTCCGCGGGGCACTTGATTATATTGCGACGAAGCCCAAATACGAAAGCAAGTATTATAAAGGCGGCTATCCCAATGACGGCTGCGGTGTCTGTACAGATGTTATCTGGCACGCTTTTGCCGCGGCAGGATACTGTTTGAAAGATATGATTGATACCAGCATTGCCAAGGAGCCGGAGGAGTACCTGCCTTCCGGTAATATTGGTGATCCCAACATAGATTTTCGCAGAGTACGGAATCTGAAAGTTTTCTTTGAACTTTACGCTGAGAATCTGACAACTGCGCTTTATTCTCCGGATGACTGGATGCCGGGAGATATTGTGGTTTTTGACGGACATATTGCAATTTGCTCCGATAAGAGAAATGCGTCGGGAATCCCGTACATCATACATCACGGAAATCCTGTTGAAGGTGCCGTTGAGGCTGACGATATGGCGAGGTTTTCCATTGCGGGGCATTACAGATACAACGGAGGTCACCCGTGACAACGGAAACTTTTTCCCGTGACAAAATGGCAGAAAAAGCAATTAGTTTACGGAGAGAAAATCGCGGTTTTCTTGACGGACTGCATCCCGCGGCAGCAACTGCCTTTTTTGTGTGCATTATTGCTTTGACAATGCTGCTCGGGGCAAGTCCCGCAGGTACAGCCGTCAGTTTTGCAGGTGCTGTGCTGCTGTTCGGTTTGAGAAAAGGGATTCATTCTCTCGTAAACATCCTGAAAATCATATTTATTCTTTCACTGTTGACGACTCTGACAAATCTTTTCGTGTCACGAAGAGGCGATACCGTGCTTTTTTTCGTCAACGGTGCTGCCGTCACGGCAGAATCGGCGGCATCCGGATTCTTTACCGGTGTTCTGATCGGAGCGGTGGGGATCTGGTTTTCAATTTTCGGTGATGTCGTAACTTCGGACAAGGTATTTTTTCTTTTCGGGAAAAAAACTCCCAAAATTGCCCTGCTGTTTTCCATGACGGTCGGATTTGTTCCCAAAATCATTAAAAGATATTCAGATATTTCAAAAGCAAGACGGGGATTTGAGGGAGAGAATACGCGCGATTCGCAGGAAAAAATACTGAATAAAGTTAAAGAACGTCTCGCAATTCTGTCGGTGCTTGTGACATTGAGCCTTGAAAGGGCCATGGATACCGCCGACAGTATGAGGGCGCGCGGGTACGGCACGGCAGGACGCACCTGTGCCGCCGAATACCGTTTTTCAGTACGGGATTTTACAGTCATGCTGCTGACACTTGTGTCTTTTACGGTTTCTGTGATCCTTATCGCGGCGGGAGTGTCGCAGGGTGGATATTACCCGATAATATCAACACCGTCGGGTAAAGATTGGGCATTGTTTTTTACTGCGGCATTTCTTGCAGGAATTCCGGTCGTTGCGGAGGTCAGAGAAAATCTTTTATGGCATACGTTGAATTCAAAAAAGTAAGTTTTAAATACAGCGTCGGAGACGGTTTCGCGCTGCGTGATGTTGATCTTTCGATTGAAAAAGGGGAGATCCTTCTTCTTACGGGAGCGTCGGGAAGCGGAAAAACTACGCTTCTGCGTCTTCTTAAACCTCAGATCCGTCCCGAAGGAGCCTTACTCGGCGAAATACTGCTTGACGGCAAGGATATTTTCGGTTCTGACAATTCCGTTCCCGCATCGAAAATCGGATATGTATCACAGTCTCCGGAAGATCAGACGGTGACAGATACCGTTGCCCACGAACTTGCCTTCGGACTCGAATCTGCGGGTATTGCTCCTGCGGAAATACGCCGCAGAGTGGCGGAAATATGCGGTTTCTTCGGTATTGAGGATCTGTACGGAAGGAGAATGGGGGAACTTTCCGGCGGAGAGATACAGATAGTTGAACTTGCTGCCGCAATGGCGGGAGATCCGGAACTGCTTCTTCTTGACGAGCCGACGTCACAACTCGATCCCATTGCGGCAGGAGAGTTTTTCTCCGTTCTCAGAAGGATAAACACCGAACTCGGCGTTACGGTGATAATATCCGAACACAGAACGGAGGAAGTATTTTCAATTGCAGACAAAACTGCGATAATGGCGGGTGACGGAACGATCTCGTTTTTCGGAACGCCGAGACGCGCCGCCGCCGAGGTTCTGTCTGAAAATACGGAGGAGCGGCCGGCGGGAGCAGATGCCGTAAAGGATGCAATTCCGTCTGCGGCAAGGATATTTGCATCTCTTGAATGCCGTGTTTCTGATGATATTCCTCTTACCGTACGCGAAGGGCGCGAGTATATCGAAAGAACATTTTCTTTTGCATCGGAAAGTGATATTGAGATTACAAATCCGGCGGTTTCAGTCGGAAGTGCAAAGAAAAAAACTGCGGGTGAGGGCTGGAGAGACCAAGCCGTCGTTCTTCGGGATGTTCATTTCAGATATGAAAGAGAACAGTCTGATGTTATCTGCGGACTTGACCTCGAAGTCGCAAGCGGTCAGGTTTATGCCATACTCGGCGGGAACGGTACCGGAAAATCTACTCTTTTGCGAATAATCTCCGGAACGGAAAAACCTTATCGCGGAAAAAAGCAGATAAGGGGACGCTCAGCCGGTCTGCCGCAGGATCCGAGGATGATATTTACCGAAGAAACCGTGGCGGAAAATCTGATTTTTGCAGCGCAGACGGGAGCCGTGGGTGCGGGGGATTCCACTGATGATGACGGAGTACTCGGACGAGCTGTCGCTGCAGCGGTAAACAAATTCGGACTCGGACGGCTGTTGAAACGGCACCCGTATGATCTGTCCGGCGGAGAGAGACAGAGGGCAGCTCTTGCAATGCTTCTTCTGACAGGAGCGGAGATCCTGCTTCTTGATGAGCCGACTTCGGGACTTGATTCAGGAGCCAAAAAATCTCTCGGACGATTGCTCAGAAGCCTTTCTTTTGCGGGAGTTACTGTAATTGCCGTGACGCACGATCTTGAATTTGCTGCGTCTTTTGCAGATCGGTGCGGAATGTTATTTGACGGAAAGATAGTATGTTCTTCACCGTGCAGAGAATTCTTTGCCGGAAATAAATTTTACACAACGCCGTCGGCGCGTATTGCACGTCCGTTTGAAGCAGGTTCCGGTATTATTTCCGGTGACGAAAAGGCAGGTGCAGTCACAGTGTCGGATGTTGTCTCTATGTGCCGCAGGGGAATGAGAAAAAAAGACTCCGATATTGAAACGGACGATCCGATAATGAACGCTGAATCCGAAAATAACGGATCATCCGGAATAATCAGCGAGAATAACAATACCGAAAAAATTGAAAAAGAAGCAATCACCTCAGATGCAGAGGAAAAAGCAAAGGAAGGCAATCAGGAAGAAGATAAAAAAAGCGAGGTCATGGAATGACCACGGAATTGTTGAAAAACAGTATGAATAAGGAGGAACACGGCAAGGGAAAAAGGCGGAAAACAGCAGATATTGTAAGAATGATTTTTCCGTTATGTATGATCCCTGTCGTTATTGCCGTAGGAATGAGCATTCCGGGATCACGCGGCTCCTCACTTGTTTCGGTTGCTGTTGCGATTCTGTCGTGCCTTCCCATGTTCGTTTCTTTCGAAAGGGGAGAACACAGCGCGCGTGAAATGTCGGCACTTGCCGTTATGACGGCGATTTCCGTGATTTCAAGACTGATTTTTGCGCCTGTACCGGGGTTCAAACCAGTGGCAGCTCTTGTTATTATCACGGGGATTTCTTTCGGTCCGGAGGCGGGATTTGTCACTGGAAGCATGACGGCGATCGTATCAAACGTGTGGTTCGGTCAGGGAATGTGGACTCCGTTTCAGATGTTCGCGTGGGGAATTACCGGCTTTCTTTCAGGAATCGTGCTTCAGAAGAGCCGTCTTCGGATGAACAGACTCGTTCTGTCCGCAGCAGGTATATTCGGCGGAGTTTTGTTTTCACTTCTTATGGATATCTGGACTACTCTTTCTTTTGACGGAGGCTTTTCAATAAAGAGGTATCTGTTTTATCTTGTTGAAAGTCTGCCCTTCACGACGCTTTATGCGGTTTCGAATGTGATACTTCTCTTGCTCATGGCACCTTCTTTGTGCCGGAAACTCGAAAGGATCAAGCAAAAGTACGGGATCTTTTTAAAATAATTCAGGGTGTTAAAAAACTCAGGAAAGAGTTTTTTAACACCCATATTATTTATAAATTTTTACGGTTTCGTTGTAAGATTTTACAATTCCGTTCAGAACATCAAACTGAGTGAAATCTGCGGGAGATGCAATATTTATTTCACGCATCATACTGAGATTTTCTACGGGAAGAACAGCGATTTTTTTCTTTTTCAATTCGTCAAGGCACACGCTGCGCGGGAGAATTGACACTCCGAAATCCCGACGTATAAGGTCTTTTATAGTCGCCATATTATCAACTTCAAGTATGACATTGAAATCGCTGATACTCATATTGTTGCTTTCAAGATGAGCAACAAAGAGATTTCGTGTTCCGGATTCGGGGAGACGAAGGATCATACGCTCTTTTTTCAGTTCATTAAGTGTCACCATACTGCGTTTTGCAAAAGGATGATTGACTGAGACCGCAAGGACGAGGTAGTCCGTATCAAGAAGCAGATACCGGATATTCGGGTCCGCTATCCTGCCTTCAACTACCGCAAGATCAATTTCGTAGGATTTCAGCATGCTATAAAGATTATTTATATTATTTGTAATCAATTTAACATTCACATTTTGCTGAGACGCGCAGTATTTTGCAAGTGCTTCGGCGATAGGGTTGCTTTCCGCTGTGTGAGTGACACCTATCGTAAGATGAGAAACAAGTGTGCGGCTGTCGCTTAGATTCTGACGAAGGCTGTTGTATAACCCGAGCAGTTTCTTTGAGCACTTGATAACTTCCTCTCCTTGCCTTGTTACGACGAGTTTTCCATTGCATCGTTCAAAAATCTTTATGTTCAGCTCATCTTCAAGCATTTTTATGTGGTGACTGACTGCCGGCTGAGTAATGGACAGTTTTTCGGCTGCGCGCACAAAACTTCCGCTTTCATATACTTGAAGTAAAGTGTATAATTTTGTGTCAAGCATAGGTACTCCTATAAATATTTTTTATGAATACCATAACAATTATAATTTGACATTATAACTTCATGGATTTATAATACACATTATACCGTATAACGTTACAAAAATCAAGAGGAAGATGCGGAAAATGGCTGTCGAAAATGTAAAAAATAACGCAATTCCCGTATCTTTCCCGCAGCGTGCCGCCCTCGGTCTTTATGCACCGCGTGAGTACAATGAAAACGATGATGAAATCGCCGGGGTCGAAGTTGATGATTCCGGGGAAAACATTGAAATCCCCGAGGATACGGCAAGTCTGATCCGTACGGTGAACGGAGTCAGTCTTCAGCGACGGTATTCACGGCGCAGCTGATGATTCAGTAAAGAACAAACATTTTTTATAAAGAAGAGAGGAAAACAAAATGATTCTTTCGGAATACCTTAACAGCCAGTTCAGTTTATTGCAGTACGTTGACTTTTTTGCCCGTCTGATTGCAGCCTGCCTCTGCGGTGCGCTGATCGGAATCGAACGCAGTAAGCGATACAAGGGAGCCGGAATACGTACTCACATAATCGTTTGCTGTGCCGCAGCACTGATGATGATAGTATCAAAGTACGGTTTTGCCGATCTGACAAGTGCAGCAGGCACAAATTTCAACGGTACCCGCGGTGCTGACCCTGCCCGTGTGGCGGCTCAGGTAGTCAGCGGAGTCAGTTTTCTCGGTGCCGGCGTTATTTTCAAAAACGGCAGCATCATCAAAGGACTGACTACTGCCGCAGGGATCTGGGCGACGGCAGGTATCGGACTTGCGATAGGCTGCGGAATGTACATACTCGGTATATTTGCGACCGCAGTTATCGTTCTTATTCAGATAATCATGCACCGTTTCACCTTCGGTGCCGACGCGCTTACAACGAGTCGTTTGCAGTTCACCGTTAAGAATACAGACGCTTTCCAATCTGCTCTATCGGAGTTTTTTGCAAAACACAAGGTTCAGGTGGTAGAAAGCAGAAAAGATATTTCCGCTGACGGAATGGCAGCATATGATCTTACCGTCAAGAGCCGTGAGGGCGTTTCTATAGAGGAACTTGACACGCTTATGGAATCCGCCGAGGAAGTCCGCAGCGTAGGCTGTGTCCCCGTTGTCTGATCCGTCAGCGTCATGGAGCACAATATCCGTTACGATCAGCGATACGATACTCTGGCGGTAGTCCGTCGGCTCGAAAGTTATACCGCAGCGGGTGAGGCTTTGTCCCTGACACATTCCGCAGTGGCTCAGCAGATTCATTCAATTGAGCAGGAACTTGGAGTCAAACTATTCAATCGCATAGGGAAAAAACTCGTTCCGACGCGCGAATGTGACCTCGTGTCGGAGTACGTGTCGCAGATACATATGTTATGCCGCCGTATGGACGACGATCTCAGCGCAAACCGGCTTTGCCCGAAGCATCTTGTTGTGGGAGCGACTCCGAGTGTAGAAGGAAGCGTTTTATCCCGCGTACTCAGCTGCTATCAGGCTGAGACGGGAGACGTTCAGATCACGGTGCTGAGCGAAAGTGCATCACAGTTATATAAAATGCTTCGGGGACACGCCGTGGATCTTGCGGTTGTGGAAGGTGAATTCCCGTCTGATGAGTTCAATTCCATACTGCTTGACACGGATCATCTGGTTGTCGCCGTTGCTTCGGATTCAAAATACGCGCAGGACGGTATCATCACTCTTGAACAGTTGAAGCGTGAAAAACTGATTCTTCGTCCGCATAATTCCGGAACACGCTGTCTTTTTGAAGCAAATGTGAGCAAAATGGGAATCAGCGTAGATAGCTTTCAGATAATGATGGAGATAGAAAGCGTTGCTGCGATCAAGAAACTCGTCGCGGGAGGATACGGTGTCTCGGTCCTGTCGAATAAGGCGTGCGAAAAAGACGTGGAAAGGGGTAAGTTTGTAACAGTACCTCTGAGAGACGTTAATATGGTCAGAAATATCCAACTGTTCTACCGCAAGGATTTCAAAGACGAGACTCTTCTTCGCGAATTGCGCAGGCTGTACGAATCAACGGCTGCGGATGAATAAAAACATGGGTGTAAAAACGTTTAGAGTTTTTTACACCCATATTTCATTATATTTCCGGTGTATGCTCAACAAAAAACAGCTCCATACTTCCGGCTCTGACACGGGAAATGAAGTCGGATTCGTTGGCAATTGGCGTATCGGAAATCATTCCCGCAAGATGTCGGGTCGCGCGTCCCTGATGATTGTCTGTTCCGGCGGTACGGCAGAGTCCGTACGCTGATGCGTATGCCGCCGCCATATCGTTTTCAAGCGGTTTGCGGTTGCCGTTTATTACTTCGACAGCCTCCACACAGCGTGGGTAGAGACGTATATGGTCGATATATGATGCTTCGCGGTACGGGTGAGCCTGAACGACAAGCGCACCGTGCTCCATCAGATAGGGAAGTTCGGTGCTTTTTTCCATATCCATGATTTCCGGATGATCAAGATACCATTGCTTGTCGAGCCCGTAGACGAGAAAATCAGTGCCTTTGTAGGACATTTCCACGCCCTGAAAGACCCGCAATCCGATTTTCTTTCCGATTTCCACTCCGTTTTCGTAATCGGAAAAATAAAAATTGATCTTCTCTTCATAAGGGACGTCGCAGTCAATGTTGATATTTCCGTCAAGGAAATGGTTGGTTATGAAAACGCCGTCGTATCCTTCGGAGGCATAAAAGGTAAGAGTGTCATCAACGAATGATTTGGCGCATTTGCTGACGGGAAGGGTGTGAAGATGAGTTTCGTATTTGTACATTTGGATGCTCTTTTCTGTTTGTACTTTTTCGGGTATATTATAGCACAAAATGCGAAATTTGACAATATAAAATTATTATGTAATATGGGATTGACATTCGGGAGCCGGCAGTGTAAAATAAGAAAAAACAAACGGAAAAAGGAAAAAATGAAATTTACAAATGAAGATATACTGATGATCGCTCTGCGGCAGTCTGCGATCGACAGCGCGTGCGCGCCGGAAGATTTTCTTGGAAATAAAAACAAGATTTTTTTGTCGCGACCGTCTCCCGACGCGCGGCGTTATTTGACATTGCCTTATGAGTGTGACCTGACGTCATACGGAAACTGTGTGGTGGCGTCGGTATCGGAGAGATGCTATGCTCCTGCTGAGGCGTATATCAAGCGGTTTTCCGCGGTGGATTGTTTTGAAACACCGGGGTTACACATTTTGAGTTCAGCTTTGCGTTCTATGGGACTTGATGTGTGTTTTATGGCACATTACTGTCTGCCGGATGTCGGAATTATAAGACCGCTTGACTGCCTATACGAAACAAGGATTCTGACAAGGAATGATTTCGGAGGACTATATCTGCCGGAATGGAGCAATGCTTTGTGCGCGAAACGTCCTCAGCTTGATATGCTCGGAGTCGGGGCATACGACGGGGAGAGACTGATCGGATTTGCGGCGGCGTCTGCCGATTGTGACACTATGTGGCAGATAGGGATCGACGTACTTCCGGAATACCGTCGCCGCGGGATCGCTTCGGCGCTGACGTCGCGCCTTGCCTGCGAAATACTTGACAGAGGATACGTGCCTTTTTATTGTCATGCATGGTCCAATTTAGCTTCATCACGCAATGCCATAAAATCCGGATTTCGTCCCGCATGGGTGACGGTAACGGCAAAAAGCATAGAATACATAGATGAAATAAACGGGAAAGACGCGAATTGAATTGCAAAATGCACTGTAAGGACTCATGTGGAAACAATGCATAATGTGTTTTCGTTCCACTCCGACACGAACAAATACAAAACACCTCATTGCAAAAGCAATGAGGTGTTTTGTGGCGCGCCGTAAGGGACTCGAACCCCCGGCCTTTTGGTTCGTAGCCAAACACTCTATCCAGCTGAGCTAACGGCGCATTTTATCGCACTCTCTTGAGAGCCTATATATAATATCACAATTCATCCGGAATGTCAATATATATTTCAAAAAAACTTGAACTTTTCTATAAAAAGTTCAAGTTTTTTTCGCTGAAACTGAATTGCGGGGAACTCCGTTTTTTAACGGTATATTCATTTCCCGAAAATCGGTCTGATATTTATGATTTCTTCGCTGTTCAGTGCTTCATCTGCAAGCGCGTCAAAGTCAACCTTTTTTTCCTCGGCAATTACCTTGTCAAGTTCAGGTCGTGTCTTAGGGTGCTTGGGAGTAAACACTGTGCAGCAATCCTCATATGGAAGTATCGAAGTTTCAAATGTTCCTATCCGGCGGGCGGTGATTATGATCTCTTCCTTATCAAGTCCGATACACGGACGGAATACGGGCATATCCACCGTACTGTCAGTAACCCCCAGTGCCTGCATGGTCTGTGATGCAACCTGCCCCATACTTTCTCCGGTGATGAGAGCTTCACAATCGGTACGTTTGGCGATCTTTCCGGCAATGTGCATCATAAATCTGCGCAGCAGCAACGTGAAGTAATCTTCACAGCAGTTATGTGACAGTTCTTCTTCGATTTTTGTCAGTGAAACCACATGGAGTTTTATGCTTCCTGCCCAACCGCTGACGATACGGGCAAGTTCAATCACTTTTTCTCTTGCCTGCATACTTGTATACGGGAACGCTTCAAAGTAAACGGCTTCAAGTTTTACTCCGCGTTTTGCCATCATCCATCCGGCAACGGGGGAGTCGATACCCCCGGAAAGGAGAAGCAGTCCCTTCCCGTTTGATCCGACAGGCATACCGCCTGCTGCATGAACCTGACCTGCGCTGATATATGCGGCATCTTCGCGTATCTCGCATTTGACAACCACATCCGGCTCGCGGACGTTTACACGCAGATGCGGAAAGTGTTCAAGCAGAACTGCACCGAGTTCGGCACTTACATCTCCGGAGTGAAGCGGAAAGCGTTTATCCGCGCGTTTGGTTTCGACCTTGAAAGTCTTCACACTCTGCATAGTCTGAGCCAGATAACCGACGGACAGGGCGGATATGGAATCCATGTTCTTTTCCGCCGCGGCACAGCGGCATACGGCGATTATTCCAAAGGTATGAGATGCTACGTTATAGGCGGCGTCGAAGGCGTCGGCATCAGGTTCCCAACCTTCTTTCGGTTCGATCCGTATCGTGCTTTGTGAACGAATGACGCTGAATTTTCCTATTCCGGAGAGGCGGAATTTGAGTTCACGGCAAAGCAAAGCTTCAAAAGATGAGCGATTTGCACCTTTCAGGGCGATCTCGCCGTATTTGCAAAGAATTATTTCACGCATTGTTCTGATCCTCTTTGCCTTCCTCGTCGTGGGTTTCGGTTTCCATGATATCTTCTCCCTCGGCATCTTCCGGGACAAGAAGAGCGGCAGCGTCATCAAGCAGACGTGCGGGAACGAAGAAATCCTCTCCGAAGATATTATATCCCATCATAACTCTCATCCAACTCTCAGAGTCTTTTTCTCGGGTAACGTAGGGAATACGTGCATTCCGCAGAATACTTTCTATCACGGCAGCTTCGCTGTTGTCCTGAGCTGTGATGAGAAGAGCGTAATCATCGTTTTCCTCAGACTCTTTGATTCCGGTGTTCTCTTCGCCCGCAAAGGATATTTCTTTTTCGGGATTTACGGGATTCTCGTTATTTTCATAAAGAACGGGATTTTTACGGCGGAAATAGTGCTTCATCATTTTTTTCCTCTTTCCGTGTAAGGTGTTGTATCAATCTGCGTAGTAGTTTGGGAAGAGCTTTTCCCAAACTTTCATACAACCGATGGTATCTGCAATAGATGTATGGGCGACTCCGTCCCACTCTATTTCAAAACACGCCATTGCGTCTGTAAGACTTGCATGTTCGACATCGGGGCGGTGTTCGTGAGTATAGCGTACGAATTCATTGGCGCAGTCACGGACTTTGTCTTTAAGGGCGAGTCGCTCCTCCTCAGTATCGTATATGTATTTGATATGGCTGTAATCCGTGGATACTCCGTAGGCGATAATATTATCGGCATCGGCAAAAATGCGCTTGATCTCAGGCGTGAGTTCTTCGAGAGTCCGGGCATCAGCGGTCATTTCGGGGGTAATACCGTGGATCTTGACGGTCCGGTTCCATTTCTTGGTATGAATGGGATGAACGAGAGTGTCCATTATGACATCACCGAGAGCATTTACTATACTGATAGAGATGATCTCGTCATGATCGTAGAATCCGGTGAGTTCAAGATCGAAAAAGAGAACACGGGAACGGTCCATTCCGTAGTGCTGACTTCTGTGTGCGTCACCTTCCGCACGGCGTACTGCAAGGTCTTCCTCATAGCAGGCACGGCAGAGCTTCTTCTTGAACCTGACGTCTTTTCCGCAGCGTACGCACATAAGGGGCATACGGACAGTAGTTTGTTTATCATAAAAATAAATTATACTCTTGTCACTGCTTCTGCGTGAGAAGGCGACAGGCTCCTCGATTACTTCGAGGTGCATAGCGGTAAGACGTTCTTTGGTCAGGAATCCCATGGAAGCCGCACGTCTGACTGTTGTCCGTTCAATGGGAGTACCGGAGGGGAGAACGAGTGTTTCGTGACGGGCGTCGGGTGCATACCAGAGTTCGGGATCTGTGCCGACTACGTTTTCGGGGTCAAACCAGAATTTCACTCCGCCGTCGTCAAGTGGAGTATAACCTACGGGAGCACCGTCAGGAGAAAGGTGGAGAAGCTGCATTGTGCTTCTGTCGAGATAGTTTTTTGTTTGCGCTTCACGGCAGCTGACCTGCGTAACCGCAGCCCCTGAGCGCAGTCTGATGGTGTCTTTCAAAACCAGACCTCCGTTTTATGTTTATTTTATGTTAAACGCGGACGCGACCCGCGTCAAAAGTCCATACCAATTAATTATTATACCATAATCGCAAAGATAAAACAACCCCTGAACGTAATTTTTTATTTTGACTGAGGAAACGTAAAGAGGTCAGACATAGGGATCATACCTTCAGCATACGGCGGGACAGAAGAACACGGTCTTCAAACATAAAAGCAGAAGCCGATTCTGACTTCTGCTTTTATGTTTATGGGAAAAACTTTTGTTATGACAATTCCGTTAAGAAGTGCCGATCAGTTGCTGCTTGAGGGAATATAGGATCTGATAGAGGCGGCAACACTTGAAATCGGCATTGTTTGCAGCCAGACTTTGCCGGGACCGGTGAGGACGGTATTGAAGAAGCCTTCACCGCCGAAAAATTTGTTTTTCAGTCCGGCGACCTGCTGGATCTCCATGCTGACGCTGGTTTCAAATCCGGCAACGGCACCGGTATCCACTACGATCTTCTGACCGGGAGCAAGGTCATATTCGACAAGATCACCGTCGATCTCGGCAAAGGCGATGCCGTTACCGGAGAGTTTCTGCATAATAAAGCCTTCACCGCCGAAGAATCCTGCACCGAGGCGTTTATTGAAATGGATCGATAGATCAACTCCGATTTCGGATGCAAGGAAAGCACTTTTTTGAAGGATCATTTCTTTTCCGGGACCGATTTCGAGTGTAAGAATACGTCCGGGAAAGCTCGATCCGAAAGCGATCATTCCGGATCCGTGAGCAGTATAGATATTCTGGAACATACTCTCACCCGAGAATGCCTTCGAGAACATTTTACCGATACCGCCGCCGGAAGTTTTCATTTCAAGGTTGGGTGACATCCACGACATAGCACCCTTTTCGGTTATCATTTGTTCACCGTCTTCAAGTTGGCAGATGACGACGGGAAAACTCCCGCCTTTGATTTCGTAACGCATTATTCTTTCCTCCTGGAAATTATTTTTTGTATTTCAGTGCCTTACCGTTGATGCAAGATGCTGCATTCGCGGTAATGCGTGTGTGAAAAATTTTTTATACGCTTCGCAGAAGCGGTTTTTTCCGTTTTCATCACGGTTTCTGCGGCATCCCCCACGGCAGAGAGGAAGCCATTGGCATTCCCGGCATTCATCGGGAAGTAAAAGGGAAGCGGAGATGAATCCGATCTCTTCACGCTTTTTGTCTATCTGTACGAAAGAATCTGTGAGTATATTTCCGAGACAGTATTCATCAAGAGCGTAAAAATCGCAGGGATATACGCTTCCGTCGGACTCAATAAGATACTGTTCCGAACAAATTCCTCTCATACCGCATTCTTCGGGTTCGATACCCGCGAGTATCCCGATCCAGTTTTCAAACTCACGGTTATACACACGTTTCATACCTGAGGTGAGATCATCATACCAAAGATCAAACAGCCGGCAGAGAAAATCCCCGTATTTTTCCGGTGTCAGAGTCCACACGGTGTCCCCGCATCCGAGCGGAGCGATACACGGGATATACTGCTGCCAGATGAATCCCTGCTTTTTGAAATAGTTATATAGTTTCTGAGGACTGCGGGCGTTGTCACCGGTCAGCACGGTAATTATATTGAAATCTGCTCCTGCTTCACGCAGGATTCTAGCGGCGCGCAATATTGCTGAGTGAGTTCCGCCTCCATTCGAACGAATACGGTTTTTATCGTGAAGATCAGAAGTGCCGTCCAATGAAAGACCTACAAGAAAATGGTTTTCTGCGAGAAAAATCGCCCATTCACGGTCAATGTGCATACCGTTTGTCTGCAAGAACCACGAAACGGGAATTTTTTCCGAATTAAATCTTTTCACGGCATCAACTGCACAGCGATAGAAACCGAGTCCTGCAAGAGTAGGCTCTCCGCCCTGAAATCCGAGCGAGAGAGTTCGTGCCCGTCGTTCGGACAGTGACGATATGTACACGAGTGCACGTTCTATAATTGTCTCAATATCTTCGCACGACATCATTTTTCTGACGGCGTGTGTACGGTTTTCCATTTCGTCGGCATAGAAGCAGTATCGGCATCTCAGATCACAGGCACCCGACGCCGGTTTTATAAGAAGATACATGGATTTCTCCGTTTTTGTTCGGAAATGACGATTCAGCAGCGGTCTACCGTGATCACAGTGCGGTAATTGGGATTTATTTCTCTTATTTTGGAGTTGGCGGTCTCCTTTATCTGCTGATCGGAAAGAGGAACTTCAAACGGTACTTCAATGTCAAAAATCAGGTTTGTATGAGTATTTCCGCGCACAAAACGAAAGTCGTGGATGTGGACCGCGGGATCAATTTCACGCATTTTTGCAATAGTGATCTCACGCATCGAGTTGGTTTCATCGTCGTCCGTGACGATGGGATCGAGGTGAATGGTTGCGATGATTCCGAGGTCTTCGTTGATCTTTTTTTCGATATTGTCTATCATATCGTGTGATTTGAAAACGTCAACGGAGCCGTCAACTTCGACGTGGACGGAAACTATCATGCATCCGGGACCGTAATTATGCGCCATAAGATCGTGAACTCCGAGTGCACCGGGGTGTGAAAGAATCAGGTCAACGACTTCTTTTACCATTTCGGCGTCGGGGGCTTCTCCGAGCAGGGAGTTCATGGTTGTGCGCATGATTCCGATACCTGCCCACATGATAAGCAGTGAGACAACTGCGCCGAGCCATGCGTCAAGATCAAATCCGAAGAAACGGATAATGAGTTGTGACACGAGAACTGCTGATGTTGCGGCAACGTCGGACAGACTGTCGGCGGCGGTTGCTTCCATAACGGCGGAATTGATTTTTTTGCCGACTCTTTTATTGAATAGGGCAAGCCAGAGTTTGACCGCAATGGAAACTGCAAGAACAGCGACGGAGAGCCACGATGATTCGGTAGGAACCCCCGGGTGAATGATCTTGTCAAGCGCATCTTTGAACAGATCGAATCCGATATGAATAATAAGGAAGGAAACGATCATTGACGCAATATATTCGATCCTTGCGTGACCGAACGGGTGATCTCTGTCGGCAGGCTTTGCGGCAAGACGAAAACTTACGAGTGATATCAACTGTGACCCGGCGTCGGAGAGGTTGTTCACGGCATCTGCGGTAATTGAAAGTGCACCGAAAAGCGTACCGACGGCAAATTTGCCGACGAAAAGAAGAATATTAAAAATAATTCCGACAATGCTGACAAGTGTTCCCCATCCGCGTCGTACGCTCTTCTCATTTACATTTTGGTAATTCTTTACGAATAATTTTCCCAGTAATTCAGTCATAATACAGAAGTCCTTTGAAAATAAATATCAGAATATCAGTATACCGGAAGCATTGATGCTCCATCTGTGCGGCGTGCTCCGGAACGGCGAAATTCGCTCGGTGACATTCCGCGGAAACGGGCGAAAGCACGGTTGAAGGTGCGCAGAGTATTGAAACCGACCGAGGCGGCAACTTCCGTGATCTGCATATCCTCACGGCGAAGCAGGCGGCAGGCATGAGAGACACGGAGGGAATTAACATAATCATTGAATCTGATCCCGAGTTTTTCCGAGAATAAATGCGATATGTAATACTTGCTCAGATGAAGTTCGTTTTCGAGCATATCAAGGGAAAGATCCTCGGCATAGTGTTCTGAGCAGTACCCAACGACTTCCCGAAGCGCGCGGGAATCTTCTGTTTTGGGAGTTGAAATATCAATCATAGGCAGGAGTCTTCCGAAGAGGGCAAGCAGATAGCCGCGGATAACGGCATTACGGTAAGGATCGGAAAGAGTGTCGTTGACGGGTTTGAGGTTTCCGGAATAATCAGTGAGCGCCGCTGTTATGGCGTTGATTTCGGGATCTGCGGCGGCACCGCGGATAACAGCGGAACGCGGTACTCCGGACGTGAATATTCTGTGGAATTCGGGTGTGAGTTCTGGACTGACGATAAAAATACGGTATTTTTCCGGACCGGACGATACAAAACGGTGAACCTGATTCGGGAAAGAAATAAAGAGATCTCCCGCATGGACAGTATATTCATCTGCATCGGCAAATGCTTCGGTGTTTCCTTCGATCATACAGACAAACTCTATATGATAGTGAAGGTGCGGACTGCAATTCAGTCTTATTTTTCCGTCTTTATCCGTGCGGCAATAATAATCGGCGGCACGGTTTTCGTATCTGATACCTGCCATATGTTTGTCTCCTTCCGGTGTTACTGTATATTACGGATTATCCCCAATATTTTTTATCAAGGCTGCGCAGACTTATCGCCTGCGCTATATGAGTTGCTTCTATTTTTTCGGAAGCGTCAAGGTCTGCAATAGTTCGTGCCATACGCATTACACGGTCATAACCGCGGGCGGAGAGTCCGAGACGGTCGTATGCGGTACGAAGAAGTGCAGACGCTTCGCTGCTGGGTATACAAGTGCGCCGGATTCCTGAGGAGTCAAGCTGGGCGTTGCAGAATATTTGCGAGCCGTTGTCATTTTCGGTGACACCTGCGTCTTTCAGACGTTTCCTCATGAATTCTCTTGCTGCAACTACACGTTTTCTGATTTCTGCCGACGTCTCTGCCGGGGCAGAAGCTGACGAAAGTTCATCGTATGAGAGGGAGGGAAGCTCGACCTGAATGTCGATACGGTCAAGAAGCGGACCGCTGATTTTTGAAATGTACCTCTTTACGTCACCTGCAGAGCAGGTGCACTGACGGGTGGGATGACCGTAAAATCCGCAGCGGCAAGGATTCATTGCGGCAACGAGCATAAAAGAGCATGGGAAAGTCACTCTTCCGCTTGCGCGTGTAATCGTGATTTTTCTGTCTTCAATAGGCTGGCGCAATGTGTCGGTGACAAGTTTGGGAAACTCCGGCAGTTCGTCGAGGAAAAGTACTCCGTTGTGGGCAAGTGAGATTTCCCCGGGCATAGGGATAACACCGCCGCCCACGAGTGACACTGCTGACATTGTGTGGTGAGGTGAGCGGAACGGGCGCGTGGTGAGAAGTGACACATTTTCCGGCAGAGTCCCCGCCACCGAATGGATTTTTGTTGTTTCGATCGCTTCGTCGAAAGTCAGCGGAGGCAGGATCGACGGAAGACGTTTGGCAAGCATTGATTTTCCCGTTCCGGGCGGGCCGATCAGCAGAATATTGTGACCTCCGGCAGCGGCGATCTCCATTGCGCGTTTCGCGGCTGTCTGCCCTTTCACGTCGGCAAAATCCGCACCGCCGTCAGAGGAAGAGTCAAATGCGTGAGTGTCACTTCCGACAGGAGGAATTTTGGCATTTCCGTTAAGATGTTCGACAAGCTGACGTACGTTTTCCACGGGGTAAACATTTATTCCTTCAACTGCGGCAGCTTCACGGGCATTCACTGCGGGAACATAAAACTCCGAAAAACCGGCATTCTTTGCGGCGGCGCACATACACAGTACTCCGCGTACTCCGCGCAGTTTCCCCGAAAGTGAGAGTTCACCTACGAAGCATTTTCCTTCAAGGCTGATTTCACGTGAAATCGTCCCTTCGCAGCGAAGGATCCCCACAAGCATAGCCAGATCAAATGCCGAGCCTTCTTTGCGTCGGTCGGCAGGAGCAAGATTCAGAGTTAGAAACAGTTCCGGGAAACGGAATCCGCTGTTGAAACAAGCACTTCTGATTCGCTCTTTTGCTTCTTTTACGGCGGCGTCGGGAAGTCCGACAAGTTCAAATCCTGGGATCGTAGGTGCACCGTCTGTTTCCACCGTAACTATAAAACTGTCGATACCGGAAAGACCGGCACTGTACGCCAACGATAGCATTTTTTGACCTCCGTTCATTATCTGATGTTAGTATATCACATCCAATGTGTGCTTTTCAAGGTTTAAGTGCAATTTTTGTCCAAAATCGAAAGAAAAAAAGAAAAAACTTGATTGTGTTGTGATTTTGTGGTATATTATTATTGTTATTCGCAAAACAAGGGGAATAAAATGGAAATATTCATAGATTGCCTTAAAGATACTGCACTTGACACCTTGAAATTGCTTCCGGTGCTCTTTCTCACATACCTTCTGATGGAACTTCTCGAACACAAGGCGGGAGAAAAAACTATTGCCGCAATACGTTCGGCACGCGGATACGGACCGCTTGCGGGCGGAATACTCGGCGTCATACCTCAGTGTGGAATAGCGGGAGGTGCCGCGGGACTTTATTCCACCGGTGTTATCACCGTGGGGACGTTCATTGCCGTGATGCTTGCAACTTCCGACGAGATGCTCCCGGTTCTGATATCGGCGGGTGAGGTCGGTGCTCTGCTGAAATTTATTGCATTCAAGCTGATTTACGGTATTGCTGCCGGATTTGCCATAGACGGTGTGCTGCGCCTGCTCCGCCGCAGAAAAGATACGATTCATACTCACGGTCACGAACACAAACGCAGAACCGGATCTGATCACGACAGCGATCATGGAGAATGTCATGATGACGGTGAGGAACAAAGCGAGGAGCACGTTCACTGCAGCGAGCACGGGATTTGTTCTGTCTGTGTGCGCGAGGGCTGCCATTGTGAGCAGGGCATTTTCCGTTCGGCTCTTCACCATACGGTACAGGTAACGATAACGATTTTTATTGTATCTCTTTTGATCGCCTGCTGCGTCGGATATATCGGTGAAGAACGCATACGTGCTCTACCGGTCAATATGCCCGTTTGGGGTGAGGTTATTTCCGGTATTATAGGACTGATCCCCAACTGTTCCGTTTCCGTTATGCTGACAGGTTTTTACCTTGACGGCGTTATCGGTGCCGGTCCGCTGATGGCGGGACTCCTCGTCAACGGCGGAGTGGGACTCCTCGTGCTTTTCCGTACCAATCGCGGACGCGATCGCCTGCGGCAGAATCTTTACGTTGTGGCATCTTTGCTTTCAGTCGGTATCCTCGGAGGAATGATTGCTCATTTGATCTTCTGATCGGTCGTGAAGGAAATCAACGTAATATAAATCACAATAAAAACAATAAAAAACCGAAAGGGGCGAGAGAAGATATGACCGATATGGGAAAAATCAAGGAAGCGGCGGGACGTCAGGACTGTACGTCAGACGTTTTCTTTGATTTTCTTGACCGTGCGGACCGTTTTGTTGATAGTCTTATGAGTGACTACCAACCGCAGCAGTTTTCACAAAATAAAGTCATACACGACTGCGTGTGGGGAACGGTCATGTTCTATCCTTGGGAATTGCAGATAATTGACTCTCCGCTTCTTCAACGCCTGCGTCTGATAAATCAACTCGGTCTTGCGGTACTGACCTATCCTTCCGCTCACCATTCAAGGTTTGAACATACGCTCGGAGTGGTTGCTGTTGTATCACAGATGGTATCCGGCGTGAATCATGATGAAAATTCCGCCGAGGATGGCAGACAATCGCCAATCCCGCGCGGGCATATACGTATTCTTCGTCTTGCTGCCCTTTTGCACGACGTAGGTCATTGCTTTTTCTCACATCTTTCGGAATCCATATACGGTCAGTATTCAATGATGAAAAGGCTGAGGGAAACTGAGCCTGTTTTTGCTTCCGCTCAGCCTCACGAGATACTTGGCTACATTATAATAAATACGCCGTCGTTCCGAAGATTTTTCAGAGAACAGACCGGATATCCGTTGGAGAAAGAAAGTGCCGATTCCGTTCTGCTCCTTGTCGGCAGGATGATCGTGGGTGCTTTGCCCGAGGTGACGGACGGAGTCAGGTACTCTTATCTCACCGAAATGATTAACGGGCAATTTGACGCGGATGCCCTTGACTATCTGCGCCGTGACAGTTATGCCACGGGACTTGCCCTGACGTATCATATTGACAGATTTCTATATAAACTTCGCATTGCGGACAAGATCGTAACCGATCCGTTAACGGGGGAGAATGTGAAGGAACGGCATCTTACCGTTCCCGTTTCGGGAATATCCACCGTTGAAGAAATGGTATTTTCAAAGCTTATGCTCTCAAGATATATTTACCAGCATCAGAAAGTGCTTGCCGTGGAATCCATGGCTGAGGATCTTGTGGACGGCATGAGGCGCGGCGGAAGACTGTCTCACCCCTGCGATTTTCTGACTCTCTGCGACAACGACATATATGCCATAGGCTCACGTCAGCGCGATGATGCTCTGCGTCCCGCCGCGGCGGGATGGCGGCTTTCGGATTCCACAAGGCGAACTGTGGGAGACGTGGCGGAACGAGTCCTTTTGCGCCGACTTCCGAAGAAGGCAATGGTATTGAATCTCGGTAATATCGCCCGTATCGGAGACATGAAAGCCGGCGAATTTGAAGTCGGGGAACTTGTGGATGCACTGCGCAGCATCCCGGATCTCAGACAGAAGATCACGGCAGAAGCGCAGAGATGTGCCCGTGAATTGGGGATTCCCGTGCCTGAAATATACGACGTGCATATTTCCGTCCCTAAGATAAGTATGGCGAAAAACTTTTCCCGCACTCCTGTTCTGACATACGACGGGAATTTTATCCCGATGTCGAAAGTAGTGGATCTTAACGACTGGGCAGGATCATTCGCGGGGCATTCATATAACGCCTATATTTTTTCCGATCGTAATTCACTTCCTGCCGTGAGCGTCGCTGCACTGCGCGTGCTTCGGGACAACGGTATTCTGTGCGATCGCGGAATGATATTCTCCGGTCTTAAAGAATCCGCGCAGATTGAAGATGCCTGCAAAAAACTCGGAGAATGAAATATAATGAAAATTTCCCGCATCCTTGAAGGACGCGGGAAATTTTCACTAATATGAATCCGTTTAATCAGTTATTGTCGTTTTGATTTTCCTGATTCTCATTGTTATTGGCAGTGAATTCAACGGTATCTGCGTTTTTTGACGCATTTTCGTTGGCTTCTTTGCTGCGGCGTTTCTTTTCCGCGGCAATAGCTTCAAGTTCTTCCGTGCTTGGAGAATCACTCTCCATTGCGGCACGGAACTGATCTCCGTCCATCATTTCGTGAGACAGGAGAAATTCGGCAACGAATTTCAGTTTATCGGCATGGTCGGTGAGTATTTTCTTCGCGGCGTCGTAGGCTTCGGTCACGATACGCTGTACTTCCGTGTCAATTTTTGCGGCGGTAGCGTCCGAATAATCCTGCTGAGACGAGAAATCACGTCCGAGGAACACGTCGTCTCCGTGTGTGGAGCCGTAGCGGATGGGACCGAGAAGATCGGACATACCGAGCTGTGTCACCATTTTGTGAGCAATGCCCGTGGCACGCTGTATATCATTGGAAGCTCCGCCGGAATAGTCGCCGAAGGTGAGCTGCTCGGCAACTCTTCCCCCGAGAAGACCGGAGATCCGTTCGTTGAGTTCCTGCTTATATACGGAGAATTTATCAACGGTCGGTATCGAAATTGTTACTCCGAGAGTCTGTCCGGCAGGGATAATGGAGATCGCGTGAACGGGATCCTGTGTCGGCAGATAATAGCCGACAACTGCGTGTCCGGCTTCGTGATATGCTGTGTTTTTACGTTCTTTTTCGATCATACGGCGGGATTTCTTCTGAGGACCTGCCAAGACTTTGATGAAGGCATCCTCAATGTCATCCATGCCGATAAGGGATTTCCCGCGGCGTACCGCAAGAAGAGCCGCTTCATTGAGGAGGTTGGCAAGATCTGCACCGGTAAAGCCGGAGGTCGTCTTGGCGATCGTGGCGAAATCCACTTCGTCTTCAAATTTCTTATTCCGGGCGTGTACGAGAAGGATCTCTTCACGACCTTTGATATCGGGGTAATTAACTGTGATCTGGCGGTCGAAACGTCCCGGACGCAGAAGAGCGGGGTCAAGGATGTCAGGTCTGTTGGTTGCTGCCATGACAATGATTCCCTCGTGAGCACCGAAACCGTCCATTTCAACGAGCAGTTGGTTAAGTGTCTGCTCACGTTCGTCGTGTCCGCCGCCGAGACCTGCGCCTCTATGACGGCCGACAGCGTCGATTTCATCAATGAATACTATGGAGGCGGTAGACTTGCGTGCGGTCTCGAAAAGATCGCGTACACGGGATGCACCGACACCAACGTACATTTCAACGAAATCCGAACCGGAAATGGAGAGGAAGGGAACGTCCGCCTCACCTGCGACGGCTTTTGCAAGCAGAGTCTTACCTGTCCCGGGAGGGCCCATCAACAGAACGCCGTGGGGGATCTTTGCACCGAGAGCGGTGTATTTTTGGGGATCTTTAAGAAAATCGACGATCTCTTTGAGTTCTTCTTTTTCTTCATCGGCACCTGCCACATCCTTGAATGTGACCTTTTGCTTGTTATCGGCAGCGGTCTTGACACGCGCTCTGCCGAAGCTGTTCATCTTACCGCCCTTGCCGGATGCCTGATTTGCCACGTAGATCCAGATGACGGCAAAGAGGATAAGGATCGCAGCGTAGGGAAGAAGTACCACCCACCACGGCCATGAAGTATCCGGCTCGTACTCGCAGTAGGTAAGGATACCCTCGTCAAGTTGTTTATTTATCAACTCACCGAGATCTTCGCGAAAGAATTCAATATCTTTGAGTTCGTATGAGATCTCCTTGGCGTTGTTCAGCGGCTCTTTCAGGGTGAGGATAATGATGTTGTCGTTGGTAACGGTGAATTGTTCGACGTTAGCGTCTGTAAACTGTTTTCTGATGTCGCTGTAACCCAGATTTTTCTGAGCGCCGCCGGAGAAAATGCTTGAGAGCACGAGGATCAGGACTACGACGACAACCAGATAAAGCAAAAGTGTTTTCGCATTACTGCTGGAACGTTTGTTCATACGGAAAATGCCTTTCTTGGGATGAATTTCGTGTTATTCCGGCTTATTCGGAATAGATTTCGGGTTTTAAAACGCCGACAAAGGGGAGAGTGCGGTATTTTTCGTCGTAATCGAGTCCGTAGCCTACGACGAAGACGTCGGGAATCTCTTTGCCGCAGTAGTCGGGGATAAAGTCAACTTTACGGCGTGAGGGTTTGTCGAGCATGGTGGCGCAGCGGACGCTGCGGGCACCTTTGAGTTTTAAGTAGTCAACGAGGTAGGAAAGCGTATTTCCGCTGTCAATAATGTCTTCTACCACGATAACGTCAAGGTTTGCAAGATCTCCGCGGTGGATGTCAAGGAGAATATTGACCTTTCCGGAGCTTTTTGTGCCTGATCCGTATGAGGATACTTTCATAAAATCGATCTCCACGGGACGTTTGATTTTTTTCATAAGGTCGCCCATAAAGGCAACTGAGCCTTTCAGGATGGCAAGAAGAAGAAGTCCGCGGCCGCTGTTGTCATAGTCGCGGTCGATTTCGGCGGCGATTCTGTCAACGATTGTGTTTATCTCTTCTTCCGGTATGAGGGTGTAGTCGATATCATCAATCATATTGTGCATTGTTTTGCCCTTCAGTTTGTATTATTTTTTATTCGTGTGTTTCTTATTCCTGCCTGTTTTTCGGAGTTTTTACGGACAGCGGAAAATGAAGAAATAAGGAAAAATTTTCAATTTGTCTTTGGAAGAATATATGCAATTTGCAGAATATCGGGATCACCTTTTTGTGCCGCTGCTCCGTCGCGCGGGCGCAGACCGGGGACCCAGATTATTCCGTTTTCGTCGCAGATCACGGGGAGGCTCCTGCGTTCTTCGGCTGTCAGAGGAAGATGAGCGTCGCAGAGAAGTTTGCGAAGGGATTTATGCATTCCACTTATAAGAACGACGTCTCCCGGGCGTCTGTTCCTTATGGAAATCTTTCCCTTTATTCTATCAGTATTAAGTGTAATGAATGTTGATAAATTGTAAATTCCTATGCAATTTTCCGCATTATCACCGAAAAAAAGTGTTCCGGATCCGTAAGGAAGCGGATTTTCTCCGTTTTTGGCGGAAATTTCCCATTCGGGTTGTCTATCCCGGCATTTTTTATCCCGTGCCGGAGTTCTGTCGTCACGCGAGAAAGACAGTATCCCGCGTCTGACGTGTGCTGTTACTCCGCCGGGGAGTGACTGAGATCCGTAACCTTCTGCGGCAATATCAAGCATTGCATTCAGATGGTGTCTTTCGGGAGCGGCACCTGCTTCTTTTGCTGCTGCGAATAGAATTCGTGCGGAAAGAGCGCGCGGAAGTCCGGAAAGCGGATCGGTGAGAAGTCCGTCCTTTGTTGTGATCTCCTGCTTTTTTTCCTCTGCTGCGGAGGTAAGATATGCGTCGTCTTCACGGAGCGAGTCGCAGAAGCGGATCGCTGCTCCCGCTGCATCGGGATTAAGGCGGCGAAGTTCGGGAAGGACTTTATGCCGCAGCCGGTTTCTTGAATAGTTTTCGTCGGAGTTGGTGCTGTCTGTAACGTAACGCAGACCGTGTGAATCACAGTATTCAATTATTTCCTTTTTTGTCAAACCGAGGATCGGACGGACTACAACCGCGGATCTTCCCTCTTTTCTTACGGGAGGGATACCGCAGCCTCCGCGTGTGCTGCTGCCGCGGGAAATATTGAAGAGGAGAGTTTCCAGATTATCGTCGGCGTTGTGTGCCGTAACGAGAATCGGAATATGCCTTTCCTTCATTATTTTATTAAAAAACGAATATCTTATGCGGCGTGCGGCTTCTTCAAGTCCTTCACCGGTTTTCATTGCTTCCGCGGGAACGTCGCAGCGGAGGACTTCAAGCGGTACTCTGAGTTTTTCGCACATTTCACGGCAGAATGCTTCATCTTCGTCCGCTTCCGCTCCGCGGATACAATGATTGATATGGGCAGCGGTCACTTTGACTCCGCTTCCGACCAGAATATGAAGCAGGGCGGTTGAATCTGCTCCTCCCGAGAGTCCGAGAAGTACGGGGACATTGTCGGGGAGTCCCGCAAGTTCGTGCGGAGAACGGTATCCTTCGGGCGGCATTTCAATAAAATCGTTCATTATCGGTAGTTTTCCCTGATCAGAACGGCGGCATTCCCGAAGATGTCTCCGGAGGAGGCGCGTCGGGAACGGGCGGCTGAGGAATGGGAGTTGAGGGAACGGGAATATCTCCGGTACGGCTTGCGTATTCAGGGGGCGCGTCTTCGTCGCCGTGATCGTTTTCGGCTGAATAGAATGTGGTGTATTTGCCGAGCCAATGCATATTGACTGTACCGGTTGAACCGTGGCGGTTTTTGGCTATAATGATCTCTACCACGGGTGCTTCTTCGGTGATAGGCTCTGAATTTTTCTTTTCGTCATAGTATTCGTCGCGGTAGATGAAGATTACGCTGTCGGCATCCTGTTCGATCGATCCGGATTCACGCAGGTCGGAAAGCATAGGTCGTTTGCTCGTTCTTGCTTCTGTGCCACGGGAAAGCTGTGAACAGCAAAGTACCGGGACTTTGAGATCCTTGGCAAGAAGTTTCAGTCCGCGTGTGATCTCAGCGACTTCAAGGACACGGTTATCCGAATGCTTTTCGCCGTGCATCAGCTGCAGGTAATCAATAACGACCATACCGATATTTCCTTCACGGCGCAATTTTGCCTTCATTGCGGAAACGGATATATCGGATGTATCATCTATCAGAATACGGGCAGGGGAGAGTTTGTCCACTGCGGCGGCAAGTTTTGACCAATCAGACTGACTGATATTACCGGTACGCAGAGCATAACTGTCCACCATTGCCGTACTTGAAAGGATCCTTGTGGCAAGCTGTTCGTCAGACATTTCAAGAGAGAAAATCGCGACTTTTTTGCCGGTTTGAAGGGCAACATTGGTGGCGATATTAAGTGCAAAACTCGTTTTACCCATACCGGGACGTGCACCGATCAGAACAAAGTCGGTCTGACCGATTCCCGCAAGCATTCGGTCAAGTCCGGAATATCCCGTTTTCGTGCCTTCAAAACTGCCGGGATTCTGTTGGAGTTCCGAAAGGTCGCGGTAAACTTTCGCGAGAAGGGTTTTCAGATCCTTGAAGTTGCGGGTGTCGCGTCCCATGGAGATATTTGAGATCAGTCCTGCGGCGTAATCGAGAACATCGTTTACCTTTTCCTGATCGGAATATGCTTTTTCGGTAATTGACGAGCAGGCTTCGATAAGCTGACGCATCAGACTTTTCTCGATTACGATCCTGGCGTAATCCCTGATATTGAGGGCGTTGGGGACGCTGTCGGTAAGAGTACGGATGTAACTCTCAGCGTCGTCGCGGCGGGTATAGACCTTTTCCTTTTCGAGAGTATCGAGAAGGGTAACAAGATCAATGTCACGGCTGGCTCCGGAGAGATGCAGCATTGCGGAGTATATTGCGCGGTGTTCGCTGATGTAGAAATCAGAGGCGTTGACGGTATCGGATATCTGCACGAGAGCGGCGGGGTCAATAAGAACCGAACCCAGCAGAGCCTGCTCGGCAAGTATCGAAAACGGCAACTTCTTGATGGCTTCTTCGTTCATGTGGAACGCTCCGATAACAGTTTTTTATATGGAATTGTGTTTTTCGGCGTTTCTGAAATTATTTATGGCATACAAGGACGTTTACGTGTCCGGTGATCTCGGTATAGAGTTTGGCTTCAATGGTATAGGAACCGAAAGTACGGATAGGATCGGAAATAACGAGTTTGCGGCGGTCGATTACGATACCGTGCTGTGCTTCGAGTGCTTCGGCAATATCTTTGGCTGTAATGGATCCGTAGAGTTTATCGTCGGCGCCGGATGGGGCGGCGATTTTTACGAGAGCGGATTCGAGTTTTGCGGCGAGATCGCGTGCTGCTGCCTTTTCGGTTTCAATCTTGTGTTTCATGGAAGCTTCTCTGTTTTTAGCTTCGTTTAGTGCTTTGGCGTCGGCAACGATCGCAAGTTTGCGGGGGAGAAGAAAGTTGCGGGCATAGCCGTCGGAGACTTCGATTATGTCTCCCTTTTTGCCCTGTGCCTTTACGTCCTGAGTGAGAATGAGTTTCATTATGGTTCTCCTTTCGGATCCCGCACGGGACAGTGCGGAATCACGGTGTTTTTTTATTCGTGAGGACTTATCCGAGTCCGGAATTGTTGTATTTTAAAAAACGGGATCAATTATCAAGGTATTCGTCAATGGCTGATTTAAGACTTTCAAGAACGGTGCGCGGAGTATCGCTTGAGATCTGAGCACCGGCGGCATCAAAATGTCCGCCGCCGCCGATTTTTTCAAGTATCAGCTGTACGTTTATTTTTCCGTTTGAACGTGCGGAGATTATGACCGTGTTTCCTGTAAAGATAAGGACAAAAGCGGCATCAACTTCACGTACTGTCAGCAAAGTATCCGCTGTCTTGGAAGCGGCTATCCGGTCTTCCGGAGTCCCCTCTCCGTCGCTGACTGTTATCGCTATGCGTTCGCGGTACAGATGAACGCCCGAGCCGAGTCTGGACTCGGTGACGAAGCCGGAGAGTTCCGCAAAGAAGAATGTGCGTGCGACCTCGGAACTCGCACCGTTCGTTTGCAGATGCAGAGCAGCGGAGAAGGTGCGCTCCGTGGTTGAACGGGTGAAATTCTTGGTGTCGAGCATAATGCCCGAAAGCATGATGTTTGCTTCATGACGTGTGAACGCGGTGCTGTCGGTACCGGGGAGTGCAAGTTCGAGAAGTTCGGAAACAAGTTCGCAGGTCGAAGATGCATTGGGCTCGATATAGGCGATTTCGGGTTCGTTATCGTATTCGGCTGTTTTTCTGTGGTGGTCAACAATGACGGTCCGGTAGGCGTTGGCTGCAATCTCCGGGGATTCCACGATTTTCAGATTATTTACATCGGCGACAATAAGCAGAGTGTCGGAACGTATAAGATCAAGACCTTCTCCGCCTCCGATAAAGATGTTATCGAATTCACGGACTTCTTCGCGCAGTGAAGCGGTGCAGACATTAAAGTTGGAGCACTCCGTGTCAACGACGATTTTAACATTGGGGTTGTATGCCATGGCGAGACGCGCAAGACCTACGCAGGCTCCGATGGAGTCAAAGTCGGGATTCTTATGCCCCATTATAATGATGTTGCCGGCATCGGTGATAAGTTCAACGAGACGTTCGGCAATAACACGGGAACGGACTTTGGTGCGTTTCTGCCGTGTCTTTGTTCTTCCGCCGAAGAAATCATTTCCGTTCGGAGTTCGGAGAGCCACCTGATCTCCTCCGCGCTGCAGGGCTGTTTCAAGAGCGGCGGCGGCGTCCTTTTCTCTTTCTTCGAGGGTTTCGCCGCATACGGAGATGCCCATTGAGACGGTGACGGACATACTGCTGTCGCCCATATTTACGGCACGGACTTTGTCGAGAACGGCAAATCCGTCATCAACGCATTCCGCAAGTTTTTCGCGGGGAAAGAGAATAAGGTATTTTTCTCTGTCGTATTCTTTGATCATACCGCCCATACCGGCAGTCCATTCACGGAGAATGTTTTCAATCTCGTTGGCGGCAGATCTGTATGAGACTTTTACAAACTGCGCGAGTTCTTCGAGATTGTCAATGACAACATAGGTTACGGCGGGAGATTCACGATCGATACAGCGCAGTGCTTCTTCAAGTTCGGTTCTTTCGTCAAAGAGAGTCATCCAGTAATCACGCTCGGGAGTTTCCATAAGATATGGGTGAGTCGTGAACTGTCTTCCGTTTATATCTACATTGATCCCGTGCGGATCGGGGCAGGTTATTATGTCCTCCATTGGTTTGTTGACGAAAGCGGTGAGTGACAGCCTTGCAAGGTCTGACTGCTTTTCCGCCTCGCACAGACGGAGCATTGAGTTGTTTGCCCATATGATTTTTCCGTCGCGGGTGGTGATTATGGCGGGGAAATCTGCACTTCGGACAACTTCGGACATGAAACTGTTCAGTGACGATGCTTCTGCGGCATTTTTTTCTGCCGCTGACGTGTGTCTTGCAAGCAGGCAGAGCCAGACTTCAAGCAGACAGTAAACAACGAGAAAAATCAAACCGACAATATATGCGGGAATATCCGTAAATGCGGCGACTGCCGATGCAGCGGCAATAAAGAGCGCGCCGCAGACGGCGGAGAGGATCAGTATATCGAAACTCTTCACCTCGGATTGCTTATGGCTTGACATATGATTTCCTCCGTTCGTTTGGAAATAATCAAATTATCATTTCTTGATCTGAGATGGATAAAACTCCTATTATATTATTCTACCATATAAATGCCGGTTTGTAAAGGTTAAACCCGCATTTTCTTATTTTTTATGAGAAAAATCAGGAAAAAGTCTTAAAAAAATTATAAAACCTCTTGCAATCCGCGAAACGATGTGATATACTAATAAAGCAGTATACTGGAGATTGAGAGTGGGCGCAAGTCCACTCTCAATTTCTTGAAAAAATTTTACTTCCGGGTTCTTCCCGGAAAAACAAAACAGGTATCGGAATAATGAAAAAGGAACTTACCGGAGTTGCCGCAAGAGTGCTCCCGATTATTGAAGATGCGGTGAAAGCCGAGGGGTGCTTCATCTGGGACATTGACTATGTACGTGAAGGAGCGGACCGTATACTCCGCGTTACAATAGACACGGACCGTGAAGGCGGAGTCGGTATCGACGACTGTGAAAGAGTACATCATACGATCGATCCGCTGCTTGACGAAGCGGATCCGATCGATTGCTCGTATTATCTTCAGATATCATCTCCCGGAATAGAAAGGGATATCACGCTTCCCGCTCATGTTGACGCCTGCGTCGGAGAAAAAGTGGAAGCAAGACTTTTTGCTCCTGTGGGAGGGAGAAAAGTTATCACCGGGACTTTGCTCGGCTTTGACGGAGAAGGAGACGGTGAAAAATCGGCGGATCCCCGTCCCGTGTTGATAGATGCCGGCGGCGAACGGATCGTTCTGCCATACGAGAGCATCTCCAAAATGAAGATACTCTTTGATTTCGGCTCATAAATCGTACGATATTTCTCACATAAAGATAAAATAAAAAGCAACAGCTAAAGGCTGAAAACCGAAAGGAAAAGATCCTATGAATGCAGAATTTTTTGCCGCCCTCGACGAACTTGAAAAGAAGAACGGTATTCCGAAAGCGTACATGATCGAGAAGGTCGAGGCCGCCCTCGTTGCCGCGTATAAGAAGGAATACGGCAACAACACTCACGTCCGCATACTTATCGACGAAAACAAGAGAGATGTCCGCGTGTTCCAGCAGAAGGAAGTCGTCGCGGAAGTTGATGATCCCGAGACTCAGATTTCCCTTGAAGACGCCAAGACAATAAATAAACGCATGACCGTAGGCAAGATCCTCGAAACGGAGGTCAAAACCAAGAACTTCCGCCGTCTGTCTGCCGGTGCCGCCCGTTCTGTTATCATTCAGGGTATCCGTGAGGCAGAGCGTAAGATCGCGCAGGAAGCATACGAAAGCAAGCGTGAGGAGATCATTACCGCTACGGTGTCCAAGATCGATCAGACTACCGGCGACGCCGTGATCGAGACCGGAAACGGCAGAGCACTGCTGAAAGCATCCGAGCAGATCCCGGGTGAGAAACTCACGATCGGTCAGAAGATCAAGATCTATATCTGCGAGGTTAACCGTGAAGCGCACGGACCTCTCGTTACAATTTCCCGGGCACATTCCGGACTTGTACGCCGTATGTTTGAACTTGAAGTACCCGAGATCTCGGACGGCACGGTGATTATCAAGGGTATCGCCCGCGAAGCCGGTTCCCGCACCAAGATCGCAGTCATGTCGCGCGACGAAACCGTTGATCCCGTGGGTGCCTGCGTCGGTCCCCGCGGAATGCGTATCAACTCCATTCTGTCGGAACTTGCCGAGGAAAAGGTAGATATCGTCAAATACAGCGAAAAACCCGAAGAATACATTGCGGCTGCTCTTGCACCCGCGAAAATTATGGATGTAACCATGATCGCCGAGCGTTCGGCACATGTCGTGGTCGCCCAGAATCAGCTTTCTCTTGCTATCGGCAAGGAAGGTCAGAATGCACGTCTTGCCGCAAGACTTACCGGCTGCAAGATCGACATCAAGTCCGACTCCGACGCCTCAGATGCCGGAAATCTTCCCGACGGAGAATGAAAATGGCTACCGCACAGTCGGCAGGTAAAAAGAAGATACCGGAGAGACAGTGCCTCGGTTGCGGAGAACATAAGCCGAAACCGGAACTGATCCGTATAGTAAGGTCTCCCGACGGCAGTGTTTCTCTTGATCTCACCGGAAAGAAATCCGGACGCGGAGCGTACGTCTGCGGGAGTGTGGCGTGCCTGCGTAAAGTACGAAAGAATCACCGCGCTGATGCCGCTCTCGGTGTCACGATACCCGGGGAAGTCTGGGACGAAATGGAGAATACTCTCTCTCAAAACAAATGAAACGTGGAAAAATGTCCACGTGATTGAGAATAATGAAAAAAAACGACCGAAACAAAAAAAATAATGCTCCGGTGACTGCGCTGACCCAAGAGGAAGCAAAGAAAAGGTTTCTCTCCATGCTGGGACTCGCAAGACGGGCGGGAAAACTCGTGTGGGGAACGCAGAATGTCTGCGATGCACTGAAAGCGGGCGGAGCCTCCTGCGTTGCCGAGGCAAATGATAATTCCGCAAACACACATAAACGTCTGAACGACAGATGTGCTTACTACGGAATCAAGATAATTCAGGCTGACGTCAGTGCGGAAGAACTCGGTGCCGCGATCGGAAGAAGAGGTCCCGTTTCCGCGGCGGCTGTGACGGATCCATCCCTTGCAGAGGGAGTCAGATGTGCGGCTGAAAGAGTATTTGAAGCGAAAAAGAACGCCGAAACCGAAAAAATGTAAAATCCAATCTTTCTGAAAAATAACAATCACGATAACAGTAAACAAGTAATTCGTATCCCCAAGGAGGATGGCAGGTATAATGGCAGTAAACTCTCAGTTTAAAGTGAATTCATTGGCGAAGGATCTGGCTCTGAAAAACAAAGATCTCATTGATATGTTTGCAGAGGTGGGAGCCGACGTCAAAACACAGACTACCCTTGACGGTTTTCAACTTGACCTGATGTGGGAAAACCTCACGAAGGCAAATCAGATAACCAATATCGAGGATTATATTGACGGAGTTACGGGCATCGCCTCCATTCGCAAAAAGGCGGAGCCCGGAACGGAGGCTCCCGCGGTGTCCTCTGAGTCCAAAGAGACAAAGGAAACAAAGCAGCCGGAGGGAAAGACAGAGGCAAAGACAGAGGATAAGTCTGCCTCGGTCAAAGATACTCCCGCTGCGGCGGACAATCACAAAGACAATAAGCCAAAACCGGCGGCAGAGGCAAAACAACAGAAGAATAATAAACCCGCCGAAAAGCAGAATATCAACCGTACAGCGGGCGAACGCTTTGAGCAGAGACTCAACGCGGCAAAGAATCAGCAGAATCAACCCGACAAAAAAGCCGATCAGAAGGCGCAGAAGTCTCAGCAGACGAGGAACAACCGTCCCGGGATCGAGGTCAGGGAACAGACACGTCCGGAGAGTGAGCGTGATGTCGTTACGGTAGTACCGAAAACCGCGACCCGCGTGGTGGATACCCGCGGAACGTCAGGGGCCGTTGATCTTTCCAAGTACGATGACAAACTTGATAATTTCGTTCCCGACAGCGTAAAGGAGACCCGCGGAGGAAACCAGAAGGTCAAAAAAGCGGCGGGAGCGGCGGCTGAAGGTCAGAATTCCGGACGCGGAACGCAGAATAATCAGCGCGGAGGCAAGGGTCAGGGACAGAATAATCCCCGCGGCGGACAGAACGGACGTGACGGCGGACAGAATCGCCGTGACAATCAGCAGCAGAACAACAGACAGAACAACAATAATCAGAAGGGCGGAAAGGGGCAGCAGCAGTTCGGTAAAGGACGCCACGGTGCTCCCGCGGCTCCTGCGGCACCCGTAAAGAAACAGCAGGTCCATGCCGCCGTTCCCGACGAAATCACCGTGGGCGATTTTGCCGCAAGGATCAAGGTCACGTCGGGCGAGGTCATCAAGAGACTTATGATGATGGGAATGATGGTGACCGTAAACCAGACCATAGATTTCGATACGGCATATCTTGTGGCAGATGAACTCGGAGCCGTTATCACCAAGGAAGTTGTCGTAAGTATCGAGGACAAACTTTTCGAGGCGGATAAGGATGCCGAAGAAGATCTCGTTACCCGCGCTCCCGTCGTTTGTGTTATGGGTCACGTTGACCACGGCAAGACGTCACTTCTTGATGCCATCAGAAATACCCGTGTCACGGCAGGTGAGGCGGGCGGAATCACTCAGCATATCGGTGCTTACCGTGTAAAGATTAACGGCAAGGAAATTACTTTCCTTGATACTCCCGGTCACGAGGCTTTCACCGCTATGCGTGCCCGCGGAGCGCAGGCAACCGATATTGCCATTCTCGTGGTGGCGGCGGACGACGGTATCATGCCGCAGACAGTTGAGGCGATAAATCACGCCAAGGCTGCCGGAGTCGAGATAATTGTCGCTATAAATAAAATGGATAAACCCAATGCCAATCCGGATGCCATCAAACAGGAACTCACAAAGTACGATCTCGTACCCGAAGAGTGGGGCGGTGACGTTATGTGCGTTCCCGTGTCCGCTCTGAAACACACCGGTATCGACGATCTGCTCGAAAATGTTCTTCTCATTGCGGAAGTCAAGGAATATAAAGCAAATCCCAACCGCCGTGCAAAAGGTATCGTTATCGAGTCAAAACTCGATAAGGGACGCGGACCGGTTGCGACGATCCTTGTTCAGAACGGCACTCTCCGTCCCGGAGATATCGTCATCGCCGGAACTGCCGTCGGTCGTGTCCGTGCAATGACAGATCATACCGGACGCGCCGTAAAGACGGCAGGGCCTTCAATGCCTGTTGAAATCACAGGTCTTGACGATGTTCCTACCGCAGGAGACGAGGTCAACGGAGTTGAAGACGAGCGTATGGCGAGAGAACTTGCCGACCGCCGCCGTGCAAAAGCCAAAGAAGATGTATTCAAGGCAAATGCCAGAGCCAACCTCAACGATCTGTTCGCGCAGATCAGCGAGGGTGTCAAGGAACTCAATGTTATAGTAAAAGCAGATGTCGGCGGATCCGCTGAAGCGGTGAAACAATCGCTTGAGAAGATTTCCAATGATGAGGTCAAGGTGCGCGTTATCCATGCCGCAGCAGGAGGAATCACCGAGAGTGACGTAATGTTTGCTGCCGCTTCCAATGCCATTATCGTCGGATTCAACGTAAGACCTGACCGCAGTGCACTTGATTCAGCGGAGCGTCAGAACGTCGATATCAGAACTTACCGCGTGATTTATGACTGCATCGACGAGATCACCGCCGCCATGAAGGGGATGCTTGCTCCCAAATTCAAGGAAGCTCTTCTCGGTCACGCGGAAGTCCGTCAGGTCATTCATGTTCCGAATGTGGGATTCATTGCGGGATCTTATATTCAGGACGGAAAGATCACCCGTTCCGCGAAGATCCGCGTAGTGCGTGACGGTGTTGTGGTCTACGAGGACAAGATCGCTTCTCTGCGCCGTTTCAAAGACGACGTCCGCGAAGTGCAGCAGGGATTTGAGTGCGGTATCGGACTTGAAAAGTTCAACGACCTTAAAACCGGAGATATTCTGGAAGCATTTATTATGGAAGAAATCGCACAGTAAAAAATTATTCTGAAAATCAGAAAAAAATCTGCTTTATGCTTTATGAAAGGAATGATCGGATTGACCAGAGAAAAATCCTGCGGCGCACTTGTTATGCGCCGTGGCAGCGACGGAAAACTCTATATTCTGATGATAAGGCAAAGCAGGTGCGGATACCGTTCTTTCCCCAAAGGGCACGTGGAGTCCGGGGAGAGCGAACGAATGACGGCTGAGAGAGAAGTTTTTGAAGAAACCGCCGTACGGATCAGTGTCAGATCCGATTTTCGCAGAACCGTGACGTACAGTCCGTCTCCCGGGATACTGAAAGATGTGGTTTACTTTATCGCGTTTACGGAAACCGAGAAGACGCATCCGCGGGAGGGTGAGATTGCGGAAGTGTCATGGATACCTCTTGATGCTGCCGAAAAATCACTTGCTCACGAAAATGACCGTGTTGTGTTTCGTGCAGCAATGAAGCACCCCGAAGTTATGGCTTTTGTCGGTGGGAAAAAATAAAAACGGATTTATTATCGAACACCAAAAGCACGCTGCCTGCAAAGAGTCGGACAGCGTGCTTTTTGTAATAATTGTCAAGAAATCAATCAAAAATTTGTATGGGAATACAATTTTTTAGTCCCTACTTGACAAATGTGAGACTGTCTGTTATAATATAATCGTATCAAAGGCGGTACGCAAATTGCGTGAACCGTCAATATAATAAGAAAGAGGTACAAACTATGCGTAAAACACTGTCTGTAATCCTCAGCGTGCTGATGATCCTTTCTATGATCTGTGTTGGTGCTTTCGCTGCCGAGACTGAGGCTGTTGCCATCACCTCCGCAGAAGATTTTGCCAAGATGGATCCTGACGGAAACTATTATCTTGACGCTGACATTTCCATTTCCGCTTCTTATGACGCGGATCCCGCTGCCGACGGAAAGACCGACCTTGAAAAAGCCAAGGGCTTCAAGGGAACTTTTGACGGCAAGGGTCACACCATCACTATTGATAACTGCCCCGTGTTCGCAAACCTTAACGGACGCGTTCTCAACCTCGTTATCGCAGGTGCTGATGTCAATGTTACCGATGTAGACTTCGGTGCTCTTGCAGCATATACCGAGATCGGTATGTATGCTGAGAACGTAACCAACAATGTCAACATTACCGCTACCGGTTCCGGACTTGCCGTTGCAGGTCTCGTTGCCAGAAGTGCTGACTACGGTAAGAAGTGCAACTTTGTAAACTGCACCAACAATGGTAACATCACCGGTAATTCCAGTGTTGCTCCCGTTATCACTGCCGAAGATCCCACCGGTTCCGCTACCAAGGACGTTGAGTTCTACGTAGCAGGTATTGCCGCTAAGGTTGACACTGCTATCGCTCACAACTGCGTGAACGAGGGTGATATCAAGGCTCTGTCCCTTGTTACCGTTTCTCCTCTCGGCTTCGCCGGCGGTCTCTTCGCCCGCGTCGCTTTCAAGGATGCTTCTAACTACATTGACGCTGAATACTGCGTCAACAACGGTGATGTCTACGGTTCTCATCATGCTGCAGGTATCGTTGCATACGTTGGTGTTAAGGGCAACTTCGCTGATATTGTTTACGATATGCCTTTCGTAGTAAGATGCTGCGTCAACAACGGTGAGATCACCGGTCACCATTACACCGGCGGTATTGTCGGATACGCATACTGCACCGGTTCCAAGAGTGATGAAGCTATCTCCGTCACTTACTGCGTCAACACCGGTAAAATTAACGGCGGTCGTCACAATAATGCCAAGGGTGCCGAGACTGACGGTTGGATTTCCAACATTCTTTCTTACTCCAACAGTATCTATAACAAGATTTCTTACAACATTGGTGTAGGCGACATGAGCTTCCACGGTGAAGAAGGTTGCTCTGCTCCCCACTTCACTTTCCTTGGTTGTTCTTCCGCAAACTACGAGCAGGATGTTGATATTCATGACAACTACATTGTCGACAACGGTGTTACCGAGTTCACCACTTGGTGTGCTGACAATGCCGATCATCCTGAGTACGCAGAAAACAACCGTAAAGATTTCGATTGGGGCGTTACCAACAATTACGTAAAACGCATCAATGCCGCTGATCTTGCTGACGGTTCTATTGCATACGCCATCAACAAGGTTGAAGGTTTCAACGGTCTGAATCAGACTATCGGTGTAGATACCGTTCCTTCTCCTCTGCCTACTTCCAAGTATGTCGTTCTTGACGGTACCACCTATAAGAACGCCGATGCTCCCGAGTTCAAGGCTATCGAGATGTATGACGTGAGCACCGAAGAGCTCGCTGCCGGCGAGACTGAGGCTACCTCAGCTGCTCCTGCCACATCCGAGGAGAACGTGGAATCCAGCGTTCCTGCTGATGATACCACCATCACTCCTGCTGATGACAGCACCAATGCTCCTGCTGACGAGACCACCAATGCTCCCGCTGATGAGACCACCGCTCCTGCCAAAGATAAAGGCTGCGGATCCGTGATCGGCTGCGGAGTTGCCGTTGTTGCTCTCCTCGGTGCTGCATACGTTTCCAAGAAGAAGATCTCCGACTGATTCTCTGATCGGAAATTCGAATAAGGGGGGGTTAAAAAACTCGTTATCGAGTTTTTTAACCCCCCCCCGCCGACATTTGGCTCGGCGGCTGAACACCGCCGTTTTGCCCTGAAAAAAGAGTAAAATCCATCCTTGTTTCAAGGCAAAAACGCCAATGTCGCGTCAAAAGCAGTGGCTCCTGACCACTGCTTTTGAGGGGCTGTAAAAAAGTATTGACTTTTTTTACAGCCCCTTTTATGAAATATGAAGTGTATTTATCAGAAATATCCATGCAAGACCATAGTATGCAACAACGGCGACAAGGTCGTTGACGGTGGTGATAAGCGGTCCGGAAGCAACGGCGGGGTCAATTTTCAGTTTGTTCAGGATGAGCGGAACTGATGTCCCAACAAGGGACGAGACAAACATGGCACAAATTAGCGCGACACCTACACAGCCGGATATTGCAAATGCTTGTCCCATCCTGTCCGAGTATCCTTTGGCAAGCGAGATATATGCTCCAACAAGAACAAACGATATCGTTCCGAGAATAATGCCGTTGAGAAGTCCGACACGTGTTTCCTTAAAAATCAGTTTTGCTTTTTTCTTTCCGGTGAGATTTTCGTCGGTAAGAACACGTATTGTAACAGCAAGGGACTGTGTTCCGACATTTCCTGCCATATCGAGAACGAGGGACTGAAAACAGACAATAAGGGCGAGTTCGGCAGCTACCGATTCAAACATACCGACTACGGTCGAGACTGCGATACCGAGGAAGAGCAGCACGATAAGCCACGGTATTCTCTTTTTCATACTGTCGAGTATTCCCTCATCAAGATCCTCCTCGGCGGATAGTCCTCCGAGTTTGGCGTAATCGTCGCCCAACTCCTCGTCAATAGCTTCAACAAGATCGGAGGAAGTAATTATTCCGAGAAGAATTCCTTTCGGATCAATGACGGGAAAGGAATCTTCCTCATAATCTTTTAGATGTTCAAGGCAGTCGTTGACGGTTTCGTGATCATATACACGGGGATAAGCGGTGCTTATGAGAGTGGAAAGATCCGTGCCTTCACGGGCGATTATCAGATCATTGAGGCTGATGGCACCGAGAAAAATTTCAGTTCCCGGCAAGGTGACGTAAATCGTCGAGATGTTGTCATTTTCTCCCGCTTGCGATATCAGTTCTTTCATTGCCTGTTTGACGGTAAGATCGCTCGGAATACTAATGAAGTTTGTGGTCATACGGCTTCCGATCTCGTCATCTTCATATGATCTGATCAGCCGTATGTCGTCACTGCTCTCGTTATCCATAAGACCGACGATCTTCTCTTCAAGGTCGTCGTCGATAGTATCGAGAATATCGACTGCGTCGTCAGCATCCATATTTTCAAGCAGCTCCGCCGCTTGTTCAATGCCCATTTCCTCGATATAATCGTCAGGATTATCGGCGTATGCGAAAATATCTGAAAATCGTTCGGTGCCGAATAATCGGCAAAGACCGCGCCTTTCGTCGGGAGTAAGTTTGGGCAATACCGCTGCAATATCATTGTCATGGTAATTCGTAAGTTCAAGCGGAATTGCGTTTTCACTCAAAGCTCTGCGAAGAAGATCAATGATCTTTTTGGAATGATCTTCATGAAGGATTTCTATTTCATTGAGTCTGTCTATTTCCGACCCCCCCTTTTTATTATCATAGATCCCCTATATTATTTCCTTTTTTGCCTGTCCGAAATCTTTTTCGGACCTTTTTTTGCATTTTTTGGGGGGTGAGATCCGGATTTTTTGTTGTGTGTGTTCAGAGTATCCTTTTTTGATGAATTTGAGCCTTTCGGAGTTGTGGGACGAACAAGACAATCCGGCCCGTTTCCTATAAGGTCAGTCCGTCCTGCAGCGGTGAGTGCTTCTCGTACGAGAGCGGCATTCTCGGGTTTACCGGATTGAAGCAGGGCACGCTGCCATTTTTTCTCGTGTGGGTCAGTAGCGACGTATACACTTTTTCCGGTAAATGGATCGATACCGGTGGCGAACATTACGGTAGATGCCGTGCCGGGAGTAGGATAAAAGTCCTGAACCTGTTCGGGAGAAAGATTTTCTTGTTTCAGATAAACAGCAAGTTCGACAGCATCTTTAAGTGTTGAACCGGGATGACTTGACATCAGGTACGGTACGAGATATTGTTCCTTCCCGCATTCTGCACTTAGACGAAAGTACTTTTCCTTGAACTTTCGGTAGACGGAGAAATCCGGTTTACCCATATGACAGAGTACAGCCGACGAGCAATGTTCCGGTGCGACTTTCAACTGTCCGCTTACGTTATCTCGGACGAGTTTACGGAAAAAGTCATCGTTTTTATCAAGCAGCAGATAATCAAAGCGTATGCCAGAACGGATAAATACTTTTTTTACTCCGGGGATCTTTTCAACTTTTTTTATCAGATCGAGATATTCGGAATGATCAACTTTCAGATTCGGACACGGTTTGGGGGCAAGGCAGCGGCGGTCGGGGCAGACTCCGCTTTTCAGCTGCTTATCGCAAGCGGGATTTCTGAAATTTGCGGTAGGTCCGCCTATATCGTGGATATAACCTTTGAAATCCGGCATGGAAGCAATTTCACGCGCCTCTGCAAGCACGCTTTCCTCACTTCGTGAGCGTACGGTACGTCCCTGATGAAAGGCAAGAGCGCAGAAATTGCATGCTCCGAAGCAGCCGCGGTTGTGCGTTATCGAGAATTCCACCTCGGCAATGGCGGGTATCCCGCCCATTTTGTCGTAGATCGGATGGGGTTTGCGGGTATAAGGTAAAGAATACACTCTGTCGAGTTCTTCACGTTCAAGTGGGGGCATCGGAGGATTCTGAACGAGTATTCTGTCGCCGTAATGCTCGATCATGGCTCGTCCGGAGATCGCATCCTGCTCTCTGTACTGGGCGGCAAATGCATCGGCATACGGTTTTCCTCCGTCTTTGAGTTTATCCCAATCAAACTCTGCGGCAACGGGATAGTGTACTTCACTTTCGGCGGCAGAGCAGATGTAACATGATCCGCGTACGTCACGAATCTTTCTTACGGGAACACCTCGTGAGAGAAGGGAGGCGATACGCAGAAGAATATTTTCCCCCATTCCGTAGGTCAGAAGATCCGCACGGCTGTCAAGCAGGAGAGAACGGCGCATTTTGTTGTCCCAATAGTCGTAGTGGGCGAATCTGCGCAGAGATGCTTCAAGTCCTCCGAGGATAATCGGGACGTCACCGTATGCTTCCCGTATCCGGTTTGAATAAACAATGCAGGCACGGTCGGGACGGAATCCCGTTTTTCCAGCGGGAGAATAGTAGTCATATCCGCGGCGGTGACGTGTCACGGAATAGTGCGCGACCATTGAGTCAACATTTCCGGCACTTACAAGGAAAGCGAGACGGGGACGTCCGAATTCACGGAAGGCATCGGCACTGTGCCAGTCCGGCTGCGGGAGTATGGCGACACGATAACCTGCGGCTTCAAGCACGCGGGTGATTATTGCAGCACCGAAGGAAGGGTGATCTACATAAGCATCACCGCTGACGTATACGAAATCAGGCGCATCCCAACCGCGGGCTTCCATATCCGCGCGGCAAATTGGTAAAAATTCAGTTCCGATCATGTTTTCACGTCCTTAAAAAAGATGGGGCCGACGCTCACGCGACAGCCCGAAAAAAATAGTATTTCGATCCGGTCTGCGGCGACAGACTTGACGGATCACTGTCACTCTGCATCACTCTGTGGTCATTTTTTCGTTTTGACTTTTTTGATACCGAAAAATCTGCGCAGAAAAGGGGCTAAAAACCCCGGCGAACGCACGACGACGACCTTCATTATATTACCCCGGACAAAAATTATTTCAGCAGCATAAAGCCGGCGCAGAGAAGCGCCGCCGCCTCGATAAAGGCGAGAATATGCCCGGGAAGAATGAATGAGAGGAAGATTCCGGCGCCGAAGCAAAGTGCAAGAGCACCGACGGTTTTTCTGTTTTTATTTAATGTTTGCATATCATACACCTCCGGGGCAATTCAGACTGCCAATAGAAGTATATGACACGTAAGGCTTGTGTGATACCACTCACGCGGGATCCCGTGATTCAATAATGTAAATTCCGCCTTTTTTGACTGAGATCATGGCGCAGTTGCCACTCAGTTCGTTGCTTATGGCGTACTGATTCCTGCGCTCAAGTACAGCATTTTTCAATGGATACTTGCATCCGTCTGCGCTCACTCCGCGGACTTTCTCGTCGGCACAGATGATTGAAAGATAACGATAATAACTCTTTCCTATCAGTACAGAAGAATTACGGCAGAAGCGGACACGGTTTATTCCGTCAGTTATTACGGCATTGATGCCGCCGAGGTACAGATCTTCAAGAATCGCAAGGTTTGAGATCGTATGATCAAGTCTGCCGGAAACGCCTCCGATAATAATAATGTCGTCAGCTCCCCGGTCAATGGCAGCGGCGACTGCGACCTGAGTGTCTGTGACATCCTTTTCCGGTTTGAGACGTATCAATTCTACGCCTTCGGGGATATTTTTCTCCCCGAGCGAGTCAAAATCACCGACTAAAACCTGAACTTTGTCACCGAGTCGGAGAGCGTTTCTGTATCCCGAATCTGCGGCTATTGTAATGTCATCATTTTTCGGGTGTTCGGTTAAAAATTCCGGAGTGACATTCCCACCGGTATAAATAAATGCTCTCATATGGTATTCACCTTTTTGGTTTGTCCCAGGGGTGTTTGTTTTTAAGTACCTCGAACATATTGAGATAACTGTCGTGACGTGAGCGGGAGATCTGTCCGTTTTTCACCGCTTCGATAATGGCACAGCCTTCCTCTTTGGTGTGTGTACAGTCGTCGTAGCGGCATAGTCCGAGGTATGGAGAAAAATCTCTCATCGTGTCAGTCAAAGATTCAAACGGAAAGAAGTCGAAGTTTTCAAAATCAATAAGTGAGAATCCCGGGGTATCGGCAAGGTGTCCGCCGCCGGGGATCGGATAGAGTTCGACTTTACGGGTGGTGTGCTTGCCGCGTGAAATCTTGCGGCTGATCTCGCCTGATTCAAGATCAAGATGTGGGAATATGGCGGTGATAAGGCTTGATTTTCCAACTCCGGATGCACCGGCAAAAGCCGCCGTGCGCCCCGGGATCACTTTCCTGATATAATCGGAAAATTCCGCAATACCTTCGCCCGTGAGGCAGGAGAGTGAAAAAACGGGATAACCTGCAAGTTCGTAGATCCTTTTGATTTCTGCTGCACGTTCGGGATCGAGATCGGACTTTTCAATGACGACCGCGGCGTCAATTCCGAAATACTCGGCAACAGACAACAGTTTGTCAATTGTTTCGGGGGCAGGAGCGGGAGATGCGGAAGCGCACGATATGAACAGAAGATCAAGGTTTGCAAGCGGGGGACGGATAAGGGCGTTCTTCCTCGGCAGGATACCGCAGACAGCGGCTCCGGGTAACCCCGAGGTGTCATCAGCCGCGGTCACCTTACCGTCCGAAGTGACGGTAAACGAGGAGTCGGAATATGTAACTTCCACGTTGTCTCCGACAAGAGGCTTGTCCGTAGTATGAGGTCTGTTGTCGCCGGATCGCAAAGCTCCGCGGGCACGGCAGGAAACGCAAAAACCCGCAAGAGGTGTATCATCATGTGCGATGTCGATAAGGTATAATCCACCGACACCGCGCAGAATTTTTCCCGTTGTTCTGTATTCCATAAGTTACCTTGAAATCTTAATCTTTTTTGTTTGTGCCGGGATCGGCGGCAAAAATGTATTTTTGCGATATTCCGATGTTTCCTGACTTATTTTGTTCAAAACATACTCTGATTGCTCCGCGCAGGCTGTTGTTCAGTTCGTATTTTCCTCCGAGTCCGGGTGTGGAAAAACCAACGGAGCCTGAAAGGGAGGCACTCACCGATACGTTTCCGGCATTATTTACGGGACTTGAAAATGATATCACTCCCGTGTCACAGGTTCCGGCTGAGCAAACAAAGTACCGTATTCCGCAGGAAAGAAGAGAATCGTAAATCTCGGCTCCGCAGGACAGAATATATGACGGAAGAGACGAATTTACATTAACTCCGGCAATTTTTCCGGAATTACCGGGAAAAAGAGCACTGACAAGAGGGAATATTCCGGGAACTACCGCTGTAAATTGGACATTACCTCCCGCACGTTTGATCAATTCCGTGCATTCTTTTACCGAGCCGCAGAAAGCGTCGGCATCGGCTTTGTTTTTAGTGTCGGCAATATCTGCCACTGTGACGGCAGCTATTGGAAAGCCGTCTGAAATCAGGGCAATAGTTGATCCGACCCTTCCGTTCGCGTCGGGACGTGTCACACAGCCGGGAAATGAAGTCAGAACTTCATTTATCATACTGCGGGGGAGTGTTTCGTCCGCAGAGGAGAATGTATATCCCCATTTTATTCCGAGAGAAGTAAGAAATCCGTCAATTGTTTTCCATACTGAGGAAAGACCGGCGCGGTCGGTACATCCGCAGTCAAGTCCGCCGTTAAATATCACGAGAGCGGGAAGAGTTCCGTCATCATCCATAACAAGTCGGAGTGCGTCAAGAGAGACTTTTTCGGCATCCGGGTAAGAAACTACAAGGATATCGCTTTTCCCGCTTTCAGCACTCATATCAGCAGAAATACAGATCAGATCTGCACCATTGCCGGAAGAATGAAGTATGTAAAAACCGTCTGCAATTCTGCATTTTTCATTTTCCACACGGAGATAATCGAGCAGCCGCAGACTTCCTTGTCTTGCTGATGAAGCGCAGAAAGCGTTGATATCAACGGACAGGGTATCGGCATCTGACTCTTCGGATATGACCTCTACACCGTTCTCACCGATACGGGCAAGGGATTCAAGATAACTCTCATTTACGTCGGCACAGAAAAATCCGAGTTTCACGGTCAGATTTGCCGGGTCCGATTGTTTGTCTTTTGAAGCAAGATACTCTTCGTCAGTTACGGAAACTGCGGAGATGAAAAAATTTTTTTCTAGCTCCTCACACAAGTATCCTGCCTCTGTTTTTCCCCAATCGTTGTCGGGAGAGTATACGACGAGTGCCGAGACGGCGGCAGCGGGATTGTTTCCGAAAGGATCGGTATGTTCATCCATTTCGGAATCGTCCGTATGTTGGACGGTATCCCTTACTGCTGCCGGCAGCATCATCAGTATCAGCACCGCACCGATCACGGCACACGAACATTGAAGTATCGGCTTCGTATATCGGCGTCGGTACAGTTTCCCTGCCGCAGCCGCCATGGCGGAAAGAACGTCGGAAATCAGATATTGCAGACGCTCTTTGCCGTAATGCCGTGGCTTTCGGCGGCGATTCTGTTCGTTCATTAAAGGGTTTCCTTTCTTTTTTGCGGGTTCCCGCGGTCGGATTTATGAGATAACCGCGGATGGATCTGCCAAAGGTTCGGTGGAAACGGTAGTTGCTTCCGAACTTACGTATTCGGGTCCTCCGCTGATAACGATATCCATGGTTATCTCTCCTTCTGGTCCCTTAATTTCGGTATAGGCAGTAAGGGATTGGCTGATAATGAAGTCCTTAGGTGAATTGTCGGCTGCGTATGTCACTTTGCCTACGGATATTCCGTAACTTTCAAGTGACGCACGGGCTTCATTAAGGGTAAGTCCTACCACATTCGGCACCGTAACCGTAACGTCGGGAGGAATATAATCGGGACCGCCGCTGACCACGAGTTTAACTTTTACCACATTTGATCCGTCAATGGGACCTGCTTCGGGACTCTGACTTATGACGGTATCGGCAGGTTCCGTACTTTTGACGTATTTTACAGTAAGAACGTAGGCTGCGTCGTCATGCTTGAAAGACCAGTCAAGCAGTTTTTTCGCTGCCGTAATGTTTTCGCCGGTAACGTAGAGCATTGTTATGCTCGGCGGAGTATACTCGGGACCGCCGCTGATCGTAAGAGTGACCTTTGTGGTGGAAGTGGGAACGGGAGTGTCTCCGGACGGGGTGGGATCCTGTGTAAGGATCGTACCTGCTTTTGCTGCATTTGCCACAAATTTCTTTTCCACTTCCAGACCGAAATAATTCAGCAGTGTGACAGCGTCTGTTTCCGTCATTGAAAGAACATCGGGACAGTAATTTGTACTGAAATCAGGTCCTCCGCTGACGATAAAGTCAATATCAGTGGATTTGGTATAGACCTGCTCACCTTCGGCAGGAGTTTGACGCAGAATGGTTCCGCCGGGAAGAGACGAACGGGTATAGATTACGTCTCCGAGATTGAGGCTTGCTTTTTCGAGGGTGACAACGGCTTCCTTTTCACTCATTCCGACAAAATTCGGGACGGAGGTCATCTCTTGTGACGATCCGCTGCTGACGTAGATCGTGATCGTGCTTCCGACAGTGACAGAGGTACCCGTTCCGGGATCCGTACGGATAACAAAACCTGCGGGAATTGCGGAATCGGATTCTTCTTTTACGATAACGATAAAATTGTTGGATTTCAGATTTGTCTGTACTTCACGCCAGTTTTTAAGCGTGAAATCTTCGATTTTGATCTGTTCCGGACCTCCGCTGACTTTTATTGTCAAGCTGCATGGAGCTTTGCGGCTTGATCCTCCGACCGGCTGCTGGGATATGATCACGTTTTTTTCAACCGTGTTGGAGTATTCGAATTCAACTGTGATGATGAAATCAGACCCGAGTCCGAGATCCTCATCAGATGAGTACGTTTTACCGACTACGTTGGGAACATCAATACTCTCTTTTCCTATTCCGCCGATATTGAGTTTATCAAGAGAGTAGAAGACGGCGACGATCCCGACGAAAAGGATCGCAAATGCTATGCCGAGGATAACGGGAGTTACCGAACGGCTCGGCGGGTTGTCCTTGCGGTTTTTGGCAGATCGCTTTTCGGATTTCAGTTTTGCGGGAGTAAGCACCATGGCGGACGGACGACGTTTTAATCGACGCAGTTCTCGGAACATATCGAGGGCACTTTGATAGCGGTTTTTCGGATCCTTTTCCATGGAAGACAGGATCAGTTGTTCAAGACCTCGCGGAATATCCTTATTGATCTGACGCGGAGGAACGGGTTTATCGTGTATCTGCATCATTACGACGGAGATCGGTCTTTCGTCATCAAAGGGAAGTTTGCCCGTTGACATTTCATACATCATCACTCCGAGGGAATAAAGGTCTGCGCGTGCGTCGGAACGCTTGCCTGCTGCCTGCTCGGGACTGATGTAGTACACGGTTCCTATTGCCTTATCGGAAATTGTGGCAGTTTCACTGTCCGGGAGTTTTGCAATTCCGAAGTCAGTAACTTTTACGATACCGTCCTGAAGAAGCATAATATTCTGCGGTTTGATATCTCTGTGTACTACACCTTTTGAATGTGCATGTTCAAGGGCGGCAAGGATCTGCTCTGAGTAAGAAACGACTTCGTCAAAATCGAGGACGTTTCTTGTATCCATATATGTGCGCAGAGAGATGCCTTCAACGTATTCCATTACGAGGTATTTGACTTCGCCCTCAATGGCAATATCATAGATTTTAATAATATTCGGATGGGAAAGCAGAGCGACGGCTTTGGACTCATTTACAAAACGCTTTAACGCTTCCTTGTCGTTGGCTATCTCGTCGCGCAGCATTTTTATGGCAACCTGACGGTTTTCCACGGGGTCAAAAGCGCGGAAGACCACTGCCATACCGCCGGTGCCTATCAGTTTTTCTATCTGATATCTGTCGTCAAGTGTGGTGCCGACAAATCTTTCAAAGGAATTTTTCATGATCAGTTCCGTTTTTCCTGTTTTTTTGTGTGATGCAGATGAGATTTTTCAGACTTCCGCAAGAACGACGGTAATATTGTCGGGACCGCCGGCGTTGTTGGCGGCGGCAACAAGCGATTCGACTTTTTTGTCGGGTTTGTCGTCGCTGTTTACTATCTGAATTATATCCTCATCACGCAGAGGACCGCAGAGTCCGTCGGAGCAAAGCAGGAAAATACATTTTTCATTTTCTGCTTTTTCGGTATCCACCGAGAAAATATCGGCACGAACTGCGGATTGAATTCCGACGGCGCGTGTGATGACGTTCCGCATGGGGAACTGCCGTGCTTCCTCGTATGTAAGTTTACCCATGTCAATAAGATCCTGCACATATGAATGGTCGCGGGACAGCTGGGTTATTTTATTGTTTCTGATCTGATACAGACGGCTGTCGCCGACGTTCAAAGCATATGCAAGACCGTTTTCCACGATAAGAAGGGCAACAAGAGTGGTCCCCATCCCCGCAAGTTTACCGGTAGTGTCGTTGTTCGCTTTTTCCCACACGGCGCGGTTTGCCGCTTCCACGGCACCGGACATGGCAAAGCGGAGGCTGGTGTTTCCGAGATCCGGAGTTCCCTGCGGGTCGTCGGGAAGAATACTATCGCGTATGGCCTCGGCAAAGGCGTCGAGAGCTTCTCTTGATGCTGTGGCTCCACCGGAAACACCGCCCATTCCGTCGCAGACGACGCAGAGTGTTACCCCGGGAAGGATCTGATAGATCCCGAAGCAATCCTGATTTTCAAGCCGGACTTTTCCGGTATCTGTTTTGCCGTAAAATTTCATTGTTATACCTTTCTGCGGTTGGCAAAAGAAATTCTTTTGTAAAAATGATGAATAATGATATATATATTATGAAGTGTTTTTCTTATTTTCAATCTGCTTTCTTGGTTTCTTCAACTGTATGCCTGCGCCGCAGCTGTCCGCATGAAGCATTGATGTCAGGTCCGAGTCGGCGGCGTACCGTGGCGCGGATACCACGGCGTTCAAGTTCACGGCGGAAATCTTCGATATCGTCGCCGGACGGAGGCATCAGTCCCGTTTCCTTTACAGCATTTACGGGTATGAGATTGACGTGTATCGGGAAACTATCTCCGTTACGGCGCAAAGCGGAATTGAGCTTTTGCGCAAGAAGCACGGCATCGTGACGTGTGCAGTTCTGACCGTTGATAAGGGTGTATTCAAAGGAAATACGACGTCCGTTTTTTTCCCAATAATCACGGCAGGCAGCAAGTACTTCATTTATTCCCCAACGGCGGTTTACGGGCATTATTCTGCTTCGGGTCTCGTCGTCGTGAGCGTGAAGGGAGAGGGAGAGAGTAATGGGAAATCCTTCTGCGGCAAGACGGCGTATTCCGTCAACATGACCGCAGGTTGAGAGAGAAATATGGCGGTATCCTATACATATTCCGTGCGGATCATTTACGAGACGCAGAAAGCGGACTACGTTATCGTAGTTGTCAAGAGGCTCGCCTATTCCCATCATAACTATATTATCCACACGTTCTCCGCTGTCTGCGGCGGCGGTTATTACTTGTCCGAGGATCTCACCGGCAGTCAGATCACGGATCTTTCCGCCGATAGTGGAGGCACAGAAGGCACATCCCATACGGCATCCGACCTGCGAAGAAACGCACACGGTGTTTCCGTGCTTGTATTTCATAAGAACGGTTTCAATGCAGTTACCGTCTGCAAGTCCGAGAAGATACTTGATCGTTCCGTCAACGGCGGAAACAAGTTTTTTCTCAACGGAAGGGAAATGGCATAAAACTGCTGATTTCAGTTTTTCGGCTGTGGATCCGGAGATATTCGTCATCTTGTCCGGCGTGATCCCGCGGTGAAGTTGTGGGAAAATCTGTCCGGCTCGGTATTTCGGTTCACCGAGGGAAGTGAGAAGATCCGTAAGTTCATCAAATGTGAGGGACAGAATGTCGGATGGAAACTGTCGTCCGGAAACGGCATCTTTTATGTTTTTTGCTTCAATTTCGGGATTATTTGTCATTTCAGACCTTTTTTCTCATGAATTTTGCTATGAAAAATCCGTCCGTTCCGTTTTTGTCCGGCAGAAGAGTGATACGTCCGTCGATGGAGGTAAGATTTCCGAGATTTAACGGTACGGGGATAAAATCCGGATGTTCTGCAGTAAATCTGTCAGCGATCATTTCGTTTTCTTCGGGAAGCAGTGTGCATGTGGAGTAGACAAGCACGCCTCCGGGGGCGACAGCACCGCAGGATGCTTCAAGGATAGAATATTGCAGGGAAGGAAGTTCTGCGGCATCCGCAAGTGAACGGTATCGTATTTCCGGTTTTTTTGCCATTACTCCGAATCCGGAACATGGGACATCACAGAGGACCCGGTCAAATAGTTGTCCGTCGGTCACAAAAGGCACGGAGGAATCACGGCAGAGCGTTTCTATTACTGTTATCCCGAGTTTTTCCGCTTCACGTGTAATAAGCGGAAGTTTGGATTCGTGCAGATCGCAGGAAATGATTTTTCCTTCATTTTTCATCAGCAATGCGGATGAAAAACTTTTTGAACCGGGACATGAGCAGGTATCGAGCATACGGCAGCCGGGAAAAGGATCAAGTGCCATGGTGCATAGTTGAGATGCTTCATCCTGAACAAAGGCATCACCGTCAAGAACGGCTGACGGGATCCCGTCGCCTCTGACGCGGATACCGTACGGGGAATTCGGGGTTGGCTCGCAGGCAAAACCTTCCGAGGAAAGTTTTGCAGTCAGAGTTTCACGGTCTGTGCGCAGGGTATTGACCCGAAGAGTCAGAGGCGGAACGGCGTTTGAGGCAGACAAAACTGATTCTGCGCTTTTCTCACCGAAAATATCAATGAATCTGCGGCAGAGTTCCTCCGGAACGGAATACGTGACTGAAAAGCGGTATGCCGCGTTTGTTGATATATCGGGAAGAGGAATACCTCCGCTGCGCTGATATGAGCGCAGGATGGCATTTACAAAACCGCGTCCGGACGGGCGGGCAAGGTTTACTGTTTCGTTTATTGCGGCATGAGCGGGAATACGTTCCATATACCGCATCTGGTAAATTCCGAGACGGAGAAGATTCAGAACATCCGCGTCAAGTTTTGCCACGGGGCGTGAGGATAACTTTCCGATAATGTAATCGAGCGTTATTTTGCGTTCGGTCACTCCGCAGACAAGCCTTGTCAGCAGGGCGCGGTCAGGTCCCGAGATGCCGCTGTCCGAAATTACGGAATCAAGCAGTATATTTGTATATCCTCCGTCAGATTTGCTCCCGTTTGTGTTCTCATCGGGTCCGAGGACTCTTGAAAGAATGTTCAGTGCCATCCGACGGGGATCGTTTTTTCTGTAAGCCATTAATTGATCCTCCGTTTATGGAGAAAGATTATTGAATAATTCAGTTCCTTCCTCTGCGGTTGTTGGCTATGAGCACAAGGCGGAGGACTTGAAGTAGTGATGCCGCAAGTCCCGCAACATAGGTAAGTGCTGCGGCACGGAGAACTTTGCGTGCGGCGTCAAGCTCGTCTGAGGTGAAATTTCCCGATGCTGTCAGTGCCTCGATTGCACGGTTTGATGCATTGAATTCAACCGGCAGGGTGACAAGTTGGAAAAGTACCGCCGTGCTGAATGCGAGTATACCTGTATACATCAGTGTAGTTCCTACTGTGCCTTCCGGAATATACGATGTCATCAGCAGACCGATAATGAACAGAGGAGTCGCGAGCGTGGAAGAAATATTGCAGACGGGAATGATCGCCGTGCGGATCTTTATGAGCGAATAACCGGACGCATATTGAAGTGCGTGTCCGGCTTCGTGCGCGGCAACGCCGACGGCAGCGGCACTTGCGGAATCGTGAACACTCTCGGACAGATTGATCTTGTTTGTCTGTGGGTTGAAATTGTCGGTCAGTTGTCCGGCGATACGGTTGATTGAGACATCGTATACTCCTCCGGAATGCAATACTTCCTCTGCCGCCATAGCACCGGTGATCCTCCGAGAGGTTATCAGGGACGAATACTTTGCAAAGGTGCTTTTGACAAGCAGTGAGGCACCGAGAGTGATGACGAGACCGATCAGAACGAGAAAATACGTAGGGTCGAATCCGTAATAAAACATTGATTATACTCCTTGAAAATGGGGAAAAGCGATTATCAGCCGAGAATATCGCCTTTTTCGATCTTTCTCCCGCGGATGAAATCTGCTGCGTTCATTCTTCCTTTTCCTTCGGGGAGAACGCGGTTGATGAGGATTCGTCCGGTACCTTCGGCACCGCAGGCAACTTCGATCTTCCCGTCAAGAGAGGTGACTGTGCCCGGAATTTCCGCTTTGCAGTTCTCCGTTTCTGCGGGAACGGAAGAAGAGATCACTTTGAGCAGTTTTCCGTCCGGCGTGTGCGTTATCGCAAGCGGAACGGGAGATAAACCCCGAATGAGGTTATGGATAGTATTTGCGGATAGAGTGAAATCTATGACACAATCCTGCTTTTCGATCTTCGCGGCATAAGTCGGTTCTTCGGAACATTCCGACTGCGGGTGACGGGTGAGAGTTCCTGCACGCAGTTGGGCAAGAGTTTCAAGAAGAAGTCCGGCTCCTTCGGCGGCAAGTCTGTCGTGGATAACTTCAAAATCGTCATCGGGGCCAATGGGCACCTCGCGTCTCAGAAGCATATCTCCCGTATCGATACCGTCGTCCATCATCATTGTAGTGATTCCGGTGATTTTTTTTCCATCGATAATTGCTCTTTGCATAGGTGCGGCACCGCGGTATTCGGGAAGGAGTGATCCGTGAACATTTATGCATCCGTATGCGGGATATTCAAGAACATTGGCAGGCAGAATCTTTCCGAAAGCGACCACAACGATAAGGTCGGGATCAAGCTGAGAAAGCAGGGCGGCAAAATCGTCACCGCGGAGCGTTTTCGGGGTATATACGGGGATTCCGTACGATTCGGCACATATTTTAACAGGTGAAGGGGTAAGCTTGTACCCTCTGCCCTGCATTTTGTCGGGTTGAGTGACGGCACCTATGACGTTTTCGCCGGATTCGACAAGTGCGCGCAGAGAACTGACGGCGAAATCGGGAGTGCCCATAAAAAGAATCTTCATATTTTCGTATTTCATTCAGTTTTTTGTATCGTATCCATAGGGTATGATCAGGTTAAAAACGGTGAAGATCGTGATCAGTGCTTTCCGCTGAATTTATGACGGCGCACGGATCGGCGTTCTTCCGGCTGTTCCTCGATCTCATCTTCGGGATCGTTCATATAGAGAGCCTTATCGGTGTAGAGAATACCGTCGAGGTGATCGATCTCGTGGCAGAAAGCGCGGGCGGTAAGTTCTGATCCTTCAACTGTGAATTCTTTTCCTTCCCGGTTGAGAGCTTTTACCGTTACATGCATAGGTCTGCGAACACAGCCTGATCTTCCGGGCAGAGAAAGACAGCCTTCTCCGCCTTCCTGCTCGCCGGACTGATCGACGATCACGGGATTGATGAGTTCAATGGGGTTCCCCGGTTCTGTTTCGACTACGACAACGCGGCGCAGGACGCCGACCTGCGGACCTGCAAGTCCGACGCCATCAGCTTCACGCATGGTTTCAAGCATATCGTCAAGCAGCGTGATGATACGGGGAGTTATTTTTTCCACCGGGCGGCAAATCATGCGCAGGGTGGGATCATTATCGGTAAGTATTTTTCGTTTTGCCATTATATATTGTTACTCCTTTTTGCCGCGCAGCGCGGCAGAAGATGAATTTACAGATTAGTGGGATTGAAATCTATAGAAAGCGCGGGTGCTCGCGATCCGGCGCGTGAAAATTCTGCCATTACAATGGAGAAAAGCATCCGTGTCTGTGCCGTGAGCCGGCATTTGACTACGATCCTCATACGGTATTTTTCGTCAACCCGGAATACGGGAGCTTCAAAAGGTCCGAAAAGCATCATAGGCTGATCCTTGAAGCGGTCGTCACGGCTGAGTTTTTGCAGCATTTCGTAAAGTTTCTTTGCCGCAAGGCGGGTTTCTTTTTCAATGGATGATGTCAGTGTCAGCAGAGCAATATCGCAGAAGGGAGGAAATGCGAGGGCACGGCGAAGTCGGATCTCACGGGCGAAGAAGGTTTCATAGTCCTGAGCGCGGGCAAGTTCGATTATTTCATGTTCCGGATTATTTGTCTGGATCACCGCTTCCCCCGGCTTGTCCCTGCGTCCCGCTCTGCCTATTACCTGGGTCAGCATGGCAAAAGTGCGTTCGGCGGCACGGTAGTCGTCGTAGTACAGCGATGCGTCCGCAAGGAGAACGCCGACAAGAGTTACATCAGGGAAATCGTGCCCTTTCGTCACCATCTGAGTTCCGAGAAGGATATCCGCCTCGTGTCTGCGGAATTTGCCGAGAAGGGCATTGTAGGCATTTTTGGTCCCCGTGGTATCCGTGTCCATGCGGAGGATGCGGGCTTCGGGAAGAAGATTATTCAGTTCCTGCTCAACGCGTTGAGTGCCGTATCCCATACGGATAAGATGTTCGGATCCGCATTCCGGACAAACCGCAGGTACTGCCATTCTTCTTCCGCACCAATGGCAGACGAGCTCACCTTCGGTATAGCTTCCGGATTTCGTGTGATACGTCATTGAGACACTGCATCCCGGGCAACGGATCGCTTCGCCGCAGGAAACGCAGGAAATATAATTATTGTATCCACGTCTGTTGAGAAACAGGACGGATTGCTCACCGCGCTCATAAGTTTCACGGAGTTTTTGGGCGAGTACTTCGCCGATAGGGGTGAGATTTCCGTTTTTTGTACTGCCGCGCATATCCGCAACAGTAACGGCAGGGAGCGGAGCGGATCCGTATCGTTTTTGAAGTTTAACGAGGGTATAAATTCCGTCTTCCGCTTTTTTTCTGCTTTCGACCGACGGAGTTGCAGATGCGAGCAGCATCAGAGCCGGAGCTTTTGCGCACCGGTATCTTGCGATATCGCGTGCATGGTAGCGCGGGGACATATCGGATTTATATGTGTGTTCCTGCTCTTCGTCGATTACGATAAGTCCGAGATCGTGCACGGGAGCAAAAACTGCGGAGCGGGTACCGATAACAAGATCGGCATTGCCGGACCGGATCTTCATATATGTGTCATACCGCTCACCGGTGGAGAGCCCGGAATGAATCACGGCGACCCGATCTCCGTAGCGGGAGCAGAATATGGCAAGGGATTGAGGCGTCAGCGCAATTTCCGGGAGAAGGACGATCGCTCCGCGTCCCGCGTCAAGGACGCGGTCGATCAGTGCGAGCATCACGCAGGTTTTTCCGCTTCCGGTGACACCTTCGAGCAGAGCAGCGGCGGGTTTACCTCCGGAAAAGAGTTCACTGAGTGTAGTTACTGCATCCGTCTGTTCGTCGTTCAGAATAAGAGGAGGACGCTCTGCCTGCGGCTCTCTTGAGGGATAATTTTCCGCAGATAAGTTATTGATCTGTGAAAATGCGCCTATCGGCAGTCTTTCCCTGCGAAGAAGACCTTTCTTTTCAAGGGCGGCAAGCTGTGCTTTGCCGATGGTGGGATCGTCAAGCAGTTCGCTTTCGGGTATCGGCGAGTCACTTGCAATAACGGCGGCAAGAGCTGCTATCTGTCCCGGAGCGGAAATCCTTCTCATCCCCGGAAGTTTTCCTTCAAGTGCCGAGCGGAGAGAATCCTTGTCCACGGCGGGAGACCAGACGTTTTCCGTTTTATCGTGAAAACTGTTCAGATCAAGTTCGCGTTTTACGAATCCTCCCGCCATAAGATCAGAAAGGCAGATCTCCGTTTCGGAACCGAAACGGTTTTTGAGAATATCTTCTCCTATTCTTGTTCCTCCCGCAATGAAGTTATATATCATCATTGTGCGGGAATCGAATCCTGAATTAAGGGCAAGTTCTTTGCCTGTCGGAACATAATATTCCGTAAGGCGTGACAGCGCAGCGGACGGTATCATTGCATGGACGGCATCTCCGGTCGTGCAGAGAGTCTGAGATTTCATGAATCTGCAAAGTCCGAGCATCTCAGGTGTCAGATTCAGTTTTTCATCACACACGGCACGTATCGGTTTGATTTTATCAGCCGGGGTATCCGTCGTGTTGCTGATGCGATTGACAACGGCAAGCATACTGCGGTTTCCGTTTCCGAACGGGACACTGACTATGTTTCCTTCATGGACTGATGCACAGGCTGTGCCTGCCGCGTATTCAGTACCGTCGGCTTCGTCTTCCGGAATGCGGTAATCGTACTCTCTGTCGATACAGTAGGGTGCGTCGAGAAGATATACACCGGCATATTTTACGGACATTCCGACGCCCTCCTTACTTTGATTATCTTTTATAGTTGTTCCGTTAATCAGACAGAAATTCAGTCTGCTTTTTCTTCGTCAGTCTCTTCCGTGGGAAGATTATTTACGATCACGTACTCTCCCTTGTCGATTTTGTCAATGGCGAGCTTTACCGCCTTTTTGTCACGGTATTCGGGATTGACGGCGTTCTCCATCATAGGTCTGTCAACGTCCTTGTTTCCGGTCAGATTCTTTTCTGCTTCATGGCGCTGACGGACGTATTCGTCAGTAATGATTCGTGCACACTTGGCAGTGGCGACTGCAAGCTGATAACGGTTGAATTGACCCTTGTTGGTGAGTTTGTGAATGGTGGGGTAGATCATGATAGTCTCCTTTTCGATGTATCTTTGAGTTATTTTTTCTGTTTTGATTTTTCGTTTTCAGTTCTCGTCTTCAACTCCGTCTTCGACGTCTGAGTCGCCCTCATTTTCGTCGGAGGAAAGACGGTTTGCGATCGTCTCGGTTTGCAGAGCAGAGAGAATGACATGATCGGAGTCGGTGATTATGACCGCACGTGTACGACGTCCGCAGGAAACGTCGATCACCCGTCCCTGCTCCTTTGCATCTTGAATTAGTCTTTTTATGGGGGCGGAATCAGGACTTGCAAGTGAAACTATACGTTCCGCTGCAACCATGTTCCCGTATCCGATACTGATGAATTTCATAATTTAACCTTTCTTTAGGGATTATTGACTTGAGGGAACCTCTAAGAATTCATCGCGGACGGGATCGCGGTGCTTTATTCCGTCATACTTCACAAAAATCCTTCGTGGTGGGGCAACAACACGTGCGGATTTTTGTTTCGTCTGACGAAAAAATCCCTCGCGCCCCATCTCGCACTGAATTTTCAGAGGTCCCCTTGATTACTCAATATTCTGTATCTGTTCACGGATTTTTTCGGCTTCGTTTTTCAGTTGAACGACGAGGCCGGCGATTTCCGCATTCTGACATTTTGATCCGATCGTGTTGATCTCACGCCCTGCCTCCTGAAGCTGAAAATCAAATTTGCGTCCCACCGGCTCGTCGATCTCCATCATGGCTTCGAGAGCGAAAAGATGAGAGCGCAGACGGACAAGTTCTTCGTCAATGGCGATCCTGTCTGCCCAGATCGCACACTCAGTCAGAAGTCTGTTTTCATCGACCGTGACTCTGTTGTCGGCAAGGATCGTTTCGATGCGTGCGCGGATTTTTTCTTTTATTCCCTGAGTGTCTCCTGCGGACAGCGCGTCGATCTTATCAACGAGTTCGCGCATACCCGCAATTTTGGATTTCAGATCGCCCATAAGATTTGTTCCTTCACGGCAGCGTTCCGCAACGAATTCTTCCGCGGCTGCATCGAGTGCGGGTTTTATTGCAAGCCAAACATCTTCGGGGTCTTCCTCAACTGTGTGAGTTGTGAATATATTTCTGTCCTGTGCCACGGTCATGACTGAGATATCGTCGGAGAGTCCGAACTTGTCCCGAAAAACGCGCAGAGTTTCAATGTATGCGGATGCGTAACCTTCGTCAATACCGAAAGCCACATTTCCGGAATCTGTATTTTCATAACTGATGAAAACGTCAACTCTGCCGCGGCTGATTCCGTGAGCGGAAAGAGCGGATTTGATGCGTGCTTCAAGGGGAGCAAGCACACGCGGGATTTTGACTGAAATATCAAGGTACTTGCTGTTTACAGAGCGCAGTTCCACCGTGATCTCTCGTCCGCCTTCGGCGGAGGTGTGTCGCCCGTAGGCGGTCATACTTCTGAACATAGCGACCTTTCCGGCGTCCCGGACGAATAAAAAAGTTGTCGGGGCACACTTATCTATTATGATATACATAGTTATTATACTCTCGTTTATTATATTTGTCAAGAAAATTATGCAGTATGGATATGCCCGGGGGGGCGGGAACGAAAAATTTACAAAAAATTCTTAATTTTAGTCAGCAAAATCATTCAAACCCCTTGCAAAACAAGTAGAAATGGTATAAAATATATTACGACTGTTAATTGCCGCCGTAAGGCGGGACAGACCATACTGTCAAGAATAAAACCACGGAGGTAAATGTATTATGGTAGTAGCCGGCGATTTTAAAAACGGAGTGACCTTTGAACTGGAAGGAAACGTATACCAGGTCATAGAGTTTCAGCACGTAAAACCCGGTAAGGGAGCGGCTTTCGTTCGCACCAAAATGAAGAATGTTATCACCGGAGCCGTGATCGAGAGATCTTTCAGCCCCACAGATAAGTTCGACAGTGCTTTCATTGAGAGAAAGGATATGCAGTATTCCTACAATGACGGCGATCTTTATTATTTTATGGATATGGAGACCTTTGATACTCTCCCCCTCAACAAAGAGGTTCTTCCCGATTCTTTCCGTTTCGTGAAGGAAGAGATGAACTGCAAACTCGTGTCCTACAAGGGCAAAGTTTTCAGCGTTGAACCTCCCACATTCGTTGACCTTGAGGTTGTCGATACCGATCCCGGTTTCGCCGGCAACACCGCCACCAACACCCTGAAACCCGCCACCCTCGAAACCGGTGCCGAGATCAAGGTCCCGCTCTTTATCAATGTGGGCGAAGTCATTCAGATCGACACCAGAACCGGCGAGTATCTGTCCCGCTCCAAGAAGTGAGCAGAACTATTTCTCATAAGGAGTAATTGTTATGGAACTTAAAGAAAAATCCGCATACCTTAAAGGTCTTGCTGACGGTCTTGACTTTGATAAGACCACCGCTGAGGGCAAACTTATTGCTGCTCTGATTGATCTCGTCGGAGAACTGACTGAGGCCATTGACGATATTGACGAGGATCTCCAGTATCTCAACGACTATGCCGAAGAACTCGACGAGGATCTCGGCGAAATGGAAAAGTTCATTTATGATGATGACTGCGATTGCGATTGCTGCTGCGACGATGACGACTGCTACTGCGATTGCGATTGCTGCTGCGACGAAGATGAACTTGACGCAGACGAAGAGGCTGCTGACGAGGAATAATTTCCCCGATAAAAAATGCTGATGCGTATTGCAACGGGTTTATAACGAAGTTTTGTCAAATAAAAAAACGCCGAATTGGAATTTTCGGCGTTTTTTTATCTCAACAAACTGATGCTTATTTATATGTTGAACTCCCATTACAAAACCATTGCTAATGTCCCGGCACCGATTAATATGCATCCAATGAATGACTTGGCTGTGAATTCCTCATGAAGGAAAACAAATGCAAGTAATAATGTAATAACTACACTCAATTTATCTATTGGAACAACTTTTGATGCCTCACCCATCTGAAGTGCTTTGTAATAGCATAACCACGATCCACCGGTAGCAAGTCCTGAAAGAATTAAAAAAATCCAACTCTTTTTATTAATCTCGCTCAAGCCATCCTGCGCATGAGTTAGAAAAACCATTCCCCATGCCATAATGACAACTACAACTGTTCTGATTGCTGTGGCAAGATTTGAATTTACTCCATCTATACCTACTTTTGCAAGTATCGATGTAAGCGCCGCAAACAAAGCCGACATAATAGCTAATAACAACCACATATTAACATCCCTTTATCGATTTAACTTGAATTTTAAATAAACAAATAGCTCGACAAATTCTGATTTGTCAGCATATTCAACTAGCATCGGGTTGTACCGTACATAATCCGGAATCAAAAAACTTCCGTATCCACCCGCCGGAATCGCATCAGCATTTTTTATTACAAATTATTGTCTGACGAAGCATTTTTCAACTTCGCACACAAAAACACGGTGGAAATCACGTTCGGGATAGCAGGTGTCGATAAGAGACGTGTCCTTGAAGTTACCTTCTTTTATGTCATCAACGTACAGCTTGCGGCACAGGAGGATCAGATTAGATTCTTCAACTACCGGAACACTCTCAATGTGACCGTAGTGCATCCCCGTAGCAGCAGATTTGTCACCGTCGCGTCCGCTTGCCGTTCCGAAGTAACCGAGTTCTTTGCGGTATCCGTCGCCGAAAAAGCAGAGGGAAAAGCGTTCGGAGCCGTCTGCCATGTGGTATGTGAATCGCTGCGGACGAATAAAGCAGATCGCAGCCGGACGATTCCACAGTTGGCCGAGAAATCCCCAACTTGCGGTCATAGCGTTGATGCCGTTGGCATCCTCGGCGCAGATCAGCATCCATTCCTTGCCTACTGCGCGGAAAGCGTTGGAATATTGAAGTTCATAGGGTGAAATTTCACGAAGTTCCATTGTTACCTCCAAATAATTGTATCTGCGAGTCAGATCGCGGGGAAAAGTGTGATTTTTTCGCCATCGAAGGCAAGACCGAGGTCGGTCAGAACAGCAGAATCAAACCCGAATCGGGTGCAGAGTTCACGAAGAATCTTTTCTCCGCATTCCTCGTTGTCACCGTCGTAGTCTGTATTATCGTCGTGTCCCTCTCCGGAATCAGCAGGTTTCCCGGTTATTCCGATAAATTCGGCAAGTCCGGTATCCGTAAACAGAAAGCCGACGCAGGAAAGCAATTCACAAAGCGCATCACGCTTTTCTTCCGATCCAAGCCAACCTGCGGAGTATTCAGCGGCGGCTGTTACGGGGATATTCTTCCGTACGGCTTCAAGGAGGGCAGCACGGTATTCGGCACGGCAGGGCAGAATATCATCGGCTGTTGGGGTGAAATTCACGATGTCCGGGATATGATCGGCAAAATAATCCACGGCATATCCGGCAGATGCCGAATTGAGTTCAAATGTCTGCATTATTATTCCCTTAGAGGTCCCCTTAATATACTTTATTCATTCCCGTCAGGAATGATACATTTTCCGGTAAAATACACTCAATATACTTTTTTCAGAGAAGAATTTACTTTTTTCAGCACTTTGTTTACAGAATCAAAAACGGGAGTGCCTTTTGTAAGGCAAGTTCGCGCCGCACCGAAAGCGGCATCGCCAAGACCGTCACATACGGGCGAAAAAATATAGGAAAAATCCCGGTAGGTTTCGTCTTCAAGGATCTTGCGCAGTGCAAGGCAGGAATCGTTGTCACGCATATAGTTTTCTATACAGATAATGCTGAACTGATCCCTTATCCAATCTTTTGACGCGGCATTGAGAGCGGTAAGGACGAGTCCCGTCATTTCCGTGCGGCTGTTGTTTGCGCTTACACAGAAAACGGGACTTCCCGTTCGGGTGACATTGTACCGCGCAGGCATACCGTCCGCAGTGTAAGGCAGGGGAAGAATACCCCAATCCGTCTTTTTATCATATAAGTTCAGAATATCCGACAGAGGGGCGGCACGGAAGAGTACGTCTCCGTTTGCGAAGGTTTCGGTGTCATAAATGTCGGGTGACAGGAAAGCGGAAATTTCATTCAGCAGTGATGAAACTGATCCGGCATTTTCTTTGTTCCAGCCGACTGTGGGAATATTGCCGTCAGAATCCGTCAAAAAATCCACGCCGGAACGAATTGCGGCTATGTCCGCAAAAAATTCATACGGTTCATCTCCCACCGTAATCATTTTTTTCCCTTCTGAAGAGAGACTCTCCCTCTCCTTAATAAATGAAAGAAGGAAATCAAATGTCAGTCTGTCCGACAAGGCGGCGGAGTATAAGGCTTCGGATCCTTCTTCTCCGGTAAGCGAGCGGTTGAAATACAGAGCAAAAATGTCCTCCGGTGCATCGGCTGCGGCAGAAATATCCACATAATTCGTTTTAACGTACATTCCGGCACCGCGGTTTCCGGTCTTTTGTATTTCGTAAAAAGGAAGGCTGCGCAGATCACGCAGGAGACCTTTTGTGAGGAATCCGCCTACGGCGTTCTCGGGAAGAACAAGAATATCGGCATAATAACTGCCGCTGTCTCCCGATTTTACGGATGCCGCAAGATCGGTTTTCATTTTTTCCGTTTCGGATGAGAAGAAGAAGAAAGTGCATTTGTATTTGTCGCATACCATTTTGTTGCGGAGGTTTCGTGCGGCATAAAGCGGTGATCCTTCCTCGGGATTCATGATATTGACCGTGTCCGCAGAGCAGGCGAACATTGCGCCGAAGGCAGACAAGTCAATGTTGTATAATGCGTCGAGGGCAGCCTCCGCTTCCGGCAGACGTGAAGTAAAATCCACCACCGTCGGAGGTGTGGTTGTCTCTGTCGGTCCGCCGGAGGTGTCCGTCGGAGTCAAAGGTGAAGATGTGATATCTGAAACGGTCGCGGAAGTATCCGCGACCGTTTTATTTATCACAATCAACCCACATCCGCTCAAACAGGCAAGGCACGTCAGCAGGACAGAGCAGAGAAGCACGGCGCAGATTATTTTTACCGCAGAGCGGTGATATGATCTCATTCCGATGCTCCTTTCCGTCCGCCGCAGATATTTCTGCGGCAGTCTGGGTTTGCGAGTAAGGTAAAAGTATTGTTTGGTTTGTCTGAATTCAGGACAGCTTACAAAAGCTCAGCTGCCGCTGCGGGTAATCGTTACGATAAATCCGCTGTGGTTGTCTCCGGAAATGGAGTATTCTCCCGTTGTCGGAACGGGTACGGTGGTGTTGACCTCCGTGGATGCGGGAACAAAGTATATTTCGTAGACCTTCCCGTCATCTCCGGTGAAGTTGAGATGTTTGTCGCTATACTCATAGGTGGCGATAAGATCAAGATATTCTTCAAGGCAAAGATTATTCTTTACCATATAATACGCATGAGGATATCCGACATATCTGTAATGGAATCTGTCAACGGAGTAACCGGTTATGGCGTCCTTATCTTCTGGATAACGGCGGATAAAGCCGTATTTATATGCGTTTGCATTGAGCCAGAACAGTACAGCCTGACCGTTTGCCGAGTCAAGGGAATCTGTTCCTCCCTTTACGGTGACATTCAGTCCCACGGAGAGAGCGGTGTGATAATCGCTGAATCCTGCGGCTGCGGCACTTTCGGGGAATCTTGATGCAAGATCCTGCTGTTCTTCGTAAGAACGGTAGCCTGTTGTCACGGTGATGCAGTTGCTTCCGCTTTCCTCATAATACGCAAGTCCGAGTTCGTTGAGTTTGGCAAGGGTGGCACTGTTGACTTTGATAGTGCCGTTCAAAACACGGTAAGGACATTCAGTCTTCGTCGTGTCGTAGTAATACGGACGGTGAGTGAGAATATCGAACAGATCAATATCTGATGTCGGGAAAACGTATTTGTACTTGCTGTTGACGAGTATCAGATCACCTGCATGGATATCTGACGTTGCTTTTACGGAATTTGTGTACCCTTCGATCGGTTTCGGATCATCGGTGTCGGAAGATGCGGTGACATTCCCGCCGGGAATGTCAATCGGAGATGAACCTTCGGTGCCGGAACCGTTCACTATTACGGCACTTGTCCCGTCGGATGTGGAAACGAAGATCTCGTTTATCGCCCACTGGGCGTCAGCTTCTCCGGTGAGAACTATGCGGATATATTTTCCGGTCACGGGGGAAGCACCTCCCACCTGCATTATTGCGGGACTTTCGGCATTTCCTCTGAATGATCCGAGATCAATCCAGTTTTCTCTGTCGGCAGATACCTGAACGACGGCACTGCGGATATAACAGGACAGATGTTTTGAAATAACTCCCACGGATTCAATGCTTACGGCGTCCTCAAGTGAAAAAGCGAATGAAGCACCTTTCTTTTGAAGTCCGGCTGAGAGCATATAAGATGAATTGTTTCCGTCGTATGCGTAGTCGGGAAGATGCTCTTCGTGGGGGAGGTAGGAGATCTCTGCGGAGGTATTTGCGGGAATACCGTTGTTTTCTGTGCTGCCTGCGGATATTTCTTTGGCAATGATGACAATGGATATGATCAGAATTAGAATGAGGAGCGCAAGCATAACGAGAAGGACGGTTTGTCTGCCTTTGAGCGTGCGTCTTTCTCCGCGGTTATATCTCTGACCTCTTTTATAGTCATGTGTGTCTGTGTTACGGCGAGTCATGTCTCACGCCTCCTTTGGCAATCATCAGTATGGATTCGGCGGAAAAATGTGCTTTTGGTACATTATTCCGCCGTTCCGATGCTTTTATTCGAATTATCCGGATTATTTTGCGTCCTTGATGGACCAGTCCATACGTCCTTGTTTGTCAAGACCTATGAATTTGACCTTTACGGAGGATCCTACGGTGATTCCGGCTTCCTCAACCTTGTTGATGCGGTGGTCGCAGATGCGGGAAATGTGGACCATTCCCTCCTTGCCGGGAGCATATTCAACGAAGCAGCCGACATCCTCGTTGGGTTTGACTTTGCTGGAAAGGATCTTAACGACTGTTGCATCGTAAACGGAGCCGACCTCGGGTTCGAAGCAGATAGCGTCGATAATGGATTTGGCTTCGTCGGCGGCGGCACGGTTGACGGCGGCAATATAAACAGTACCGTCATCTTCAATGTCGATCTTGGCACCGGTGTCTGCGGTGATCTTCTGGATCACGGCTCCGCCCTTGCCGATAACTTCGCGGATCTTGTCGGGATCGATCTTCATGCTCATCATTTTCGGAGCGAACTCAGAGACATCGGCGCGGGGTGCATCGATCGCTTTGAGGATCACGTTGTCAATGATGTAGTCACGTCCGGCGTGAGTGGTTTCAAGAGCGGCTTTAATGATTTCGGGAGTCAGACCGTCGATTTTAAGGTCCATCTGGATAGCGGTAATACCCTTGTGAGTACCGGCAACTTTGAAGTCCATATCGCCGTAGAAGTCTTCGACGCCCTGGATGTCAAGCATGGTCATCCAACGCTCACCCTCGGTGATAAGGCCGCAGGAGATACCGGCAACGGGAGCCTTGATCGGAACACCTGCATCCATAAGAGCAAGGGTCGAGCCGCAGATGGATGCCTGAGAAGTGGATCCGTTGGAGGAAACGACCTCGGAAACAAGGCGCATGGCGTAGGGGAATTCTTCCTCGGAGGGAAGTACGGGAACGAGAGCGCGCTCTGCGAGGGCACCGTGACCGATCTCACGTCTGCCGGGACTGCGGGATGCCTTGGCTTCACCGGTGGAGAAGCCGGGCATATTATAATGGTGCATATATCTCTTGGATTCTTCGTTATCGATACCGTCGAGCATCTGTGCTTCGGCAAGAGTTCCGAGGGTAGCGAAAGTGATGACCTGGGTCTGTCCGCGGGTGAACATACCGGATCCGTGTACTCTCTTGAAGAGTCCGGCTTCCGCACCGAGGGGACGCATTTCATTCATGGCACGTCCGTCAACGCGCTTGCCGTCTTCAAGGAGCCAGCGGCGGACGATTTTCTTTTGGAGCTTGTACTCAAGTTCGGGCATCTGAACGGGGAGATCGGGATATTCTTCAGAGAATTTCTCGATGATGGCGTCTTTGATCGGTACCATACGGGCATCTCGGACGTTCTTGTCGTCGGTATCAAGGGCGAACATAAGATCCTTTTCGCAGAAATCGAAGATCTTATCGAACATATCGTGATCGAGTTCTCCGGAGGGATATTCGAATTTGGGTTTTCCGATCTCATCAACGATAGCGTCAACGAATTTCAGCAGATCCTTGATTTCCTTGTGAGCGAGCATAATGGCATCATACATAGTCTCGTCGGAAACTTCATTGGCACCTGCTTCGATCATAACGACTTTTTCCGCGGAAGCGGCAACAGTCAGATCAAGGTCGGATTTGCTGCGTTCTGCTTCGGTGGGGTTGATGACGAATTTGCCGTCAACGAGACCGACGTAAACACCGGCGATAGGTCCGTTCCACGGAATATCGGAAATGGAGAGGGCGATGGAAGCACCGAGCATTGCGGAAATTTCGGGCGAGCAGTCCTGATCCACTGCCATTACGGTGAGGGACAGGGCAACATCATTGCGCAGATCCTTCGGGAAAAGGGGACGGATCGGGCGGTCGATAACACGTGCGGTCAGAATAGCCTTTTCGGAAGGTTTGCCTTCTCTTTTAAGGTAACCTCCGGGTATCTTTCCGGCGGCGTACATTCTTTCTTCGTAGTCAACGGACAGGGGAAGGAAGTCGATGCCGTCACGGGGCTTTTCGGAAGCGGTGGCGCAGCAGAGGACTGCGGTGTCTCCATATCTTACGAGGCAGGAACCGTTGGCAAGCCCTGCCATTTTGCCGGTCTCAATGGAGAGAGGTCTGCCGGCAAAGGTGTAATTGAACACCTTGTGGTCGGTAAAGATCATTTCTTTACTTTTAACTTCGTACATTTTGTACCTCCGTATGGAAATATTTTTCTTCCCGCGAAGGTTTAGCACTTAACCGCAGATCCGAGACAATGAAATCTTGTCGGGTACACGGTTAAATGCTGATCCTCGGCGGGAGAATGATCCGGGAAAATGGATGGAAATCCGAAAATAACAAGCGTGGGGGCAGGGGAACGAAAAGCCGTCCCCCGCCCCCGACTTGTATTACTTTCTGATTTCGAGTTTGGCAATGATCGAACGGTAGCGTTCGATATCGGCCTGCATCAGATATTTCAGCAGATTTCTTCTGCGTCCGACCATTTTAAGAAGGCCGCGACGGCTGTGATTGTCGTTCTTGTTGACCTTCAGATGATCGTTCAGAGAATTGATTCTGCTGGTAAGGATTGCGATCTGTACTTCGGGGGAACCGGTATCGCCCTCGTGGGTAGCATACTGTTCAATGATCGCCTGTTTTTCTTCTTTTGTCATTTTTTCACCTCATGAAAAGAAAAAATTTTGTGCGCCGCCACAGTTATCGGCGGGTGAAGTGCCGTAAGGCCTTTATCCGAAAACCGAGACAGCGTAACACAGTAAATATTATAGCACAACTTTTTCGAAAAGTAAATAACTTTTTTAAAGTTTTTTGGAATAGTTTGTTAATTTGAATAAAAATAATAAAAACGATAATATAAAAAGCAACCTTTATTTTTTGACTTAACGAGAAAAACAATTGACAATTAAATTATTTTTTAATATAATTAATATAATGTAGCGGAGTGATACGGTCGGATGCCATATACTCCGAAAATTGAATTCATTTGAAAGGACGCATACATATGAAAAAATGGCTCAGAATTCTCTCTGCTTTTGCCGCCCTGCTTATGGTTTTCAGCGTTATATCATGCGGAAATACTTCGAACGGTGACGGAACAGATACCACTGTTTCAACCGAGACTGACATTACTGATGAATCCGGTGATGAGACCGGGAAAAGAACCGATGCCGAAGGTTATGAACTCGACGATCTTCCGAGCGGTCTGAATTTCAATAAGAATGTCCGGGTTCTTTACTGGTCTGATGTTGAAAGACCGGAATTTGAGGTACTTGAAGAAGAACTTGACGGAAATATCGTAACTCAGGCTATTTATGACCGAAACAATTATACCGAGGATTTTCTTGGTGTGACTCTCGAATGGAACGGTCAGGAAGGCAACAGCAAACAACGTGCAAGTTTCACACAGTTCGTGACAAATGCCGTGAATGGCGGAGATGAGTTTGATATTATTGCAACTTATTCCCGTACTTCCGGAATGCTTGCGACCCGCGGATACCTTGCCGACCTCAACGCCATTGACAACAGTTACATAAACTTAGAAAAACCGTGGTGGCCGAGCATCATGCAGGATACATTTAATATTGATGGATCACTGTATTTCATTTCCGGTGATATCTCCACCAATGTTCTGCATTTTATGTATGCTATTTACTACAACGTTGACCTGCTCAACGAACTCGGACTTGAAGATCCCGTCAAACACGTTGACGAAAAAACATGGACTATTGGTCAACTGATCGATATGACTAAAGACGTTTACCTTGATCTTGACGGAGTTCCCGGAAAGAGTGAAGGCGACCAGTATGGATTTTCAACAATTTACTACGGACTTGACGCTTTCTATACCGGATCGGGTATGACTCTCGTTGATCCCGATCCGGTTGATGTTCTCGTTATTTCGGATGATTTTGCCAGCCAAAAGGCAGTCGACCTTGCCGATAAACTCGGCAATTGGCTTGATACCCCCGACTGCTACGTTTCCAGAAAGAGTGCTGCCGTAAACTACTATTATCCCTTTGTTGACGGTACTGTGGTTTTCTGCCAGAACCGTGTTTATATGGCAGACTCCGCTTACGGGACAAAGAACGGTCATAACCTCAACGGTGTTTCATGGAAATACGGTATAGTTCCCACTCCCAAATACGATCTCGATCAGACTGATTACATCACCGTTGTCGGCAACCCCTTTACTCTGTGGAGCATTATGAGCAATATGAACGATGAAAAAAACACCGTCGCTTCTGCCGTTATCGAATGTCTGGCAAGTCAGGCTTTCCGCGAGACCACTCCCGCACTGTTCGAGAATAATATGAAGTACAGATATACCAACGGCAGCGATAACAAGTTCGCGAGAATGTTTGATATTCTTCATAATTCTCTGCACTTTGACCTTGGCAGAATCTTCTCAGACGACCTAGAAACCATGAGCGAAATGCCAAGTAATGCAGCTGCTGACCACGCCAGCTGGGCGACCGTCTGCAAGTCTCACTCCAAGAGACTTAACGCAAAACTTGCTAAGGTTGTTACATCTATTCAGGATGCCAAAAAATAAGTGAAATCCGATTAACTGCCGGGGGTGCTTTGTTCTGCGAAGCATCCCCGTAACTATATGAAATACACGAATATAGGAAACGCGACTGAAAAAGTGAGAATAAGTGAGGATTGGAAATGGCAATGATGAACGCCGCCGTGCTTCACGGCAATGAAGACATCAGGTATGAAAATTACGAAAAGCCCGTTCCCGGGTACGGAGAAGTACTTGTGAGAGTACGGGCAGCCGGAATATGCGGCTCAGATGTTCCGCGCGTACTTCACAACGGTGCGCATTTTTATCCCGTAGTTCTCGGGCATGAATTCTCCGGTACTGTGGAAGAACTCGGGGAAGGCGTGACAACGCTGTCCGTCGGGGACACGGTTTCCGGAGCACCGCTGAAGCCTTGCATGAAATGCGCGGACTGCGCAAGAGGAAACTATTCTCTGTGCAAGCATTATTCCTTTATCGGATCGAGAGAGCAGGGAAGTTTTGCTCAGTACGTTGTTGTTCCTGCCGTTAATGCTGTCAAATACGCCCCCTCAGTACCTTTTGAACAGGCAGCTATGTTTGAACCTGCAACCGTATCTCTTCACGGTGTTATGCTCAACGGCTGCCGTTCCGGAGAATTCACGGCGATATGCGGAGGCGGAACTATCGGAATGTTCGCGGCACAGTGGGCAAGAATTTTCGGTGCCCGCCGGGTAGTTGTTTTCGATGTGGTGAAAGAAAGACTTGATCTTGCGCTCCGTCTCGGTGCCGACGCAGTATTCAACGCATCCGAACCTGATTTTATGGAAAAAGCGATGGAATATACGGGCGGAGAAGGATATGGCTGCGTTTATGAGACAGCCGGAAGTCCCGCTACCATGAAAATGGCGTTTGAACTTGCCGCAAACCGTGCGTCCGTATGTTTTATCGGAACTCCGCATACGGATATAACTTTTACTCCCCGTATGTGGGAAAACCTCAACCGCAAAGAATTCAGACTGACGGGATCGTGGATGAGTTATTCCGCACCGTTCCCCGGAAAAGAGTGGGAACTCACGGCAGAGTGCTTTTCAGACGGAAGATTGAAATTTGACGACAGTTTTATTTTCCGCCGTTTCCCTCTCTCGGAATGTCAGAAAGCCTTCGATCTGTATCACGATCCCAAGCAAGTCAAGGGAAAGGTAATGTTTATTGTAGAATAAACAAAAAATGCTCAGCCGGTACGTGCGGCTGAGCATTTTTGTATTGATCAATAATTCTTTGCGAGAAGACGGAAGTAAGCCTGAGGATGGGCGCAGACGGGGCAGACAGCAGGAGCTTTTGTGCCGACGTGGATGTGTCCGCAGTTGGCGCACTGCCATACGCAGTCGCCGTCACGGGAAAATACGAGATCTCCTTCAATGTTGGCGAGGAGTTTGCGATATCTTTCCTCATGTTCTTTTTCAATATTTCCTACAGCCTCGAAAAGGTATGCAATGCGGGTGAAGCCTTCTTCCTTGGCAACACGGGCAAATTCCGCATACATTTCGGTCCATTCGTAATTCTCACCGGCGGCAGCGTCGGCAAGGTTTACGGTCGTGGCGGGGACTTCGCCGTCATGAAGGAGTTTAAACCAGATCTTGGCGTGTTCCTTTTCATTGTTGGCGGTTTCTTCAAACAGATCGGCGATCTGAACGTAGCCGTCTTTTCTTGCCTTAGAGGCGTAATAGGTGTATTTGTTTCTTGCCTGAGATTCGCCGGCAAAGGCAGCCATCAGGTTGGCTTCGGTTCTTGAACCCTTGAGTTCCATATTTTATTCCTCCTATTATTTAATTTAATATGCCCGGAATCAACCGGCACAATTATTTTAACATAAAAGAATAGATTTGTCAATGCAATAAGACAAAAACGACCGGAAGCAACCGATCGTTTTTAATTTGTGTAAGTTTTATTGTTTTATGTGTTCAGTTGAAATTCTTGATTTTTTCACGTGCGGAATTAATCTGAGAGAGTACGTTTTCGGATGACGGACCGCCCTCGGACGTACGGCGTGAGAGGCACGCATTGAGATCAACGGCGGAAAAAACGCCGTTGTCAATAAGATCACAGTGGGATTTATATACATCAAGCGGCAACTCTTCAAGCACGCATCCGCGGCTGATGCAGTCTGCGACAACCTGACCGGATATCTTGTAAGCGGAACGGAAGGGAAGTCCGCGAAGAACAAGGTAATCGGCAAGATCCGTGGCGTTTATGAATCCGCCGCCCGCTGCCCGGCGCATATTCTGTGTGCGCGCAGTGAGTGTGCAGATCATAGGCGTCATGATCCGCAGACACATCTTCACAGTGTCACAACAGTCAAAAACGCCCTCTTTGTCCTCCTGCATATCTTTATTGTAGGCAAGAGGCAGTCCTTTCATAGTGGTAAGGAGTGCCATAAGTTCTCCGTAAACACGCCCGGTTTTCCCGCGGACAAGTTCTGCCATATCGGGATTTTTTTTCTGCGGCATGATAGAAGATCCGGTGGTGTAAGCGTCAGAGAGTTCGATAAAACCGAATTCCCAGCTTGACCACAGAACGATCTCTTCTGAAAGCCGGGACAGATGCATCATAAGGATCGAGCAGTCAGACAGAAATTCAAGACAAAAATCACGATCCGATACTCCGTCGATACTGTTTGAGCAGATTCCGTCAAATCCGAGTTTTTCTGCTTCAAACCGGCGGTCTGTGGGGTATGTGGTTCCGGCAAGGGCGCAGGAGCCGATAGGTGAAATATTCGTACGTGCAAGAGAATCGGTGAAACGCTCCGCGTCTCGCAGCAGCATGGAAACGTACGCCATCAACTGGTGACCGAAAGTAACCGGCTGTGCACGCTGCATATGGGTGTATCCCGGCATGATCGCAGAGGCATATTTCTCAGCCTTGTCAGTAAGCGCAGAGGCAAGTCCGAGAATAAGCGAGATTATTTCCTTTGTCTGTCCGCGCAGGTACATACGCATATCAAGTGCGACCTGATCGTTGCGGCTGCGCGCGGTATGAAGTTTTTTTCCTGTGTCTCCGATACGCTCCGTAAGTACTTGCTCCACAAACATATGTATATCTTCGCATGAGGGATCAAAAACGAGAATTCCGGCATCAATGTCGGATATGATCCCCGCGAGTGCTTCGATCAGAATCTGCGCTTCATCTTCGGTGATTATGTGCTGCTTTCCGAGCATGGCGGCGTGAGCCATGCTTCCGGTTATATCCTCCCGCCACATACGGCTGTCGAAACGAATGGAAGAGTTAAAATCGTCGGCTATAACGTCGGTGTTGCCTGACGTTCTGCCTTCCCACATTTTTGCCATTTTTCTATCCTTATAAACAGTTTTTTTAAAAAGGGGGGACCGGCTCACTGCTGTGGACCGGTCCGGGTTGAAAATGAAAAGAGGAGATATATCTGACGTCTCACGACGTTGATATCGGTGATTATTTGGCGTTTTTCGCCGTAACCTCTGCCTGGACCTGAATGGGCAGACCGAACAGATCAATGAATCCGGCTGCTTTACTCTGGTCGTAATCGCTCTCTCCGAAGGTGGCGATTGATTCGCTGTAAAGTGACCAGTCGCTCCAAACACCGGCTTTGATGATGTTGCCCTTGTATAGTTTGAGTTTCACCTTTCCGGTGACGTGCTCCTGCGTCTTGTCGACGAAGGCGGTAAGAGCTTCACGCAGAGGAGTGAACCACTGACCGTTGTAGACAAGTTCGCCGAAAGTGACAGAAAGGCGGGTCTTTTCGTGGAGTGTCTGCTTGTCAAGGCAAATACTTTCGAGAATTTCGTGAGCGCGATAGAGGATCGCTCCGCCGGGGGTTTCATATACGCCGCGGCACTTCATACCGACAAGACGGTTTTCGACGATATCAATGATACCGATTCCGTTATCGCCGCCGAGTTTATTGAGGGCAAGAATGATGTTCTTCGCGCTCATCTTTTCGCCGTTCAGAGCCACGGGTTTGCCGGCTTCAAAGTCAAGTTCCACATAGGTGGGAACATCCGGGGCATTGATCGGAGAAACACCCATTTCAAGGAATCCCTCTTTTTCGTAAGTGGGTTCATTGCCGGTATCTTCAAGGTCAAGTCCTTCATGGGACAGATGCCAAAGGTTTTTATCTTTTGAATAGTTGGTTTCACGGTTGATACGCAGAGGAATGTTATGAGCCTCGGCGTAATCGATTTCTTCCTCACGGGATTTGATGTTCCATTCACGCCACGGAGCAATAATGGGCATATTGGGAGCAAAATGCTTTACGGCAAGTTCAAAACGAACCTGGTCGTTGCCCTTTCCGGTACAGCCGTGAGCAATGGCATCGGCACCCTCTTTGAGCGCGATCTCAACAAGACCTTTTGCAATGCAGGGGCGTGCATGGCTGGTTCCGAGCAGGTATGTCTCGTATTCTGCTCCTGCCTGCATGGTGGGGATAATGTAGTTGTCAACATAGTCGTCGCAGAGATCGAGAATGTAGAGCTTTGATGCACCGGTCTTGATAGCCTTTTCTTCAAGTCCGTCAAGTTCGTCATCCTGACCGACATTTCCGGCAACGGCGATCACTTCGCAGTTGTTGTAGTTTTCTTTGAGCCACGGAATAATGATGGAGGTGTCAAGACCTCCGGAGTAGGCAAGTACAACTTTCTTTATTTTCTTCTTGTCGATTTTCATTTTCATTTTCTCCTCTTGAATAAATATTCTTCATATTCAACGAACGTGTGCATATTATACACCCGCCGGCGATGTTTGTCAATAGGTGAGATGAATATTTTTGCAAAATTTTCAAAAAAAATTTTAAATTATTGCATAATAAAGGCGAATATGCAAAAATAAATGAATAAAGCATTCCCGCGTCTTTTGAAGAATGCTGGAAAAATTCTTGACATTTGCAGTTCTTTTTTGCCGCCGTACCGCCGTCATCAGCAACGGATCAGGAATGTGATATATTTACTTTGCCATTTGTGCGGTATAGTCAAATCGGATGATGCTGTCTGAATTGCACTGATAAGCAATGCGTCCTATAGTACCGAGATAATTTATCGTCATATCAGGATGCACGACAAAGAAATCGGAAATGTGCTTTTCTGTTGGCTTTGCACCGTCAGAGAATATGAATCCCTGTTTTTCAGCGTCTGATAAAAACAGTATTGCCGTCTCCGGGTTTGGCAGATACACATAAACGGGTTTTGAGTTAGTTAAAACAACATTTTTTAATTTGTACATTTTGATGTACCTGGTATAATTAAATCATCCCCCAGCAAGAGATTCAATTACACATAATCCTTTCAAAAGATTTGTTTGTGTGATATAATAAAGAAAAGGCGTAAGAATAATTCCGCATGCAAGGCAGTAATAAAGTCCCGGCGGAAAAAGTATCACTTGAAAAAAGGAGTAGAAATAATGGGATATCCGAGACCTCAAATGAAGCGAAAGGAATGGCAGAGCCTGGATGGTGAGTGGGTCGTTAACGGAAGTGCGGGGAGAGTCCCGGAGTGCCGGACAGAGGAGATACTGATATATGAGAGGAGCTTTGTGCTTGACAGAAAAAAGCCTGTGGTGATTCTTCATTTCGGTGCCGTAGACAATAAGGCCAGAGTGTTCCTAAACGGTGAATTTGTCGGCGAGCATGCCGGCGGATATCTCCCGTTCAGCTTTGATGTTTCGGACAAAATCGGACATGAAAATTTGCTGCGTGTTGAAGTTTCGGATATGCTTGATCCCACCTATCCCTACGGAAAGCAAAAAAAGGAAAGCGGAGGAATGTGGTACACCCCGGTATCCGGAATCTGGCAAAGCGTCTGGCTTGAGCAGCTTCCCGAGAGCTATATCTCTGATGTTAAGATAAAAACCGACCTTAAAGGTGCTGATATAACACTGAATATCAAAGATCCCAATGGCGAAAGAGTTGAAACCGAACGTATCGAGATACAGGATCCCGAGCTATGGACACCGGATGCCCCCAAGCTGTACACGTATGTATTGAAACGCGGGGAAGATGAGGTGGAGGTGTATTTCGGACTTAGGACAATCGAGATTCGGGAGATCGGAGGAAGGCAGCGGCTTTTGCTCAACGGCGAGCCTGTATTCCTCCACGGAGTACTGGATCAGGGGTATTTCTATCCCGGATTGTTTATACCTGAGGATTCGTCTGAATATGAGAGGGATATCGCGAGGATGAAGTCCTTGGGCTTTAATATGCTGAGGAAACATATCAAGATCGAGCCGGAGGAGTATTATTACGCAGCGGACAAATGCGGAATGCTGATCATACAGGATATGGTAAACAGCGGAAATTACAACTTCTTCCGTGATACTTTCTTGGGTACTGTCGGAGTGAAGTTCAGGGACACAAAGAAAAAACATGACGAAAGAACATCTTTTTTCACAAATCATTCCATTAATACCGTAAGACATCTCTATAACCACCCGTCGGTAATAGCCTATACCATATTCAATGAGGGTTGGGGACAGTTTGACAGCGACAGGCATTATGAGGTGCTGAAAGGAATTGATCCGTCGAGAGTATACGATTCGACATCCGGTTGGTTTGCTCAAAAGAAAAGCGATTTTGACAGCGTTCATATCTATTTCAGAAACAAAAAACTAAATCCCGGAATCCGGCCTATGCTTTTGAGCGAATGCGGAGGCTTTTCTCTGAATCTTGATAAGAAAAGGAAGACCTATGGCTACGGTAAATGCCAAAGCCGCAAAGAACTGACCGACAGAATATCGGATATGTATGAAAAAATGGTGATTCCCGCGATAGAGCGTGGACTGTGCGGAGCCGTATATACCCAGCTTTCGGATGTAGAGGACGAGATAAACGGACTGTACAGCTATGATCGCAAAACTCTTAAGGTGATTCCGGAAAGAATGCTTGAAATTGCCGAAAAAATCAAGGATAAGCTTAGGTGAAAACATATTCTTCGATAACTTCTTCCTCTTCTTCCGGAGAGCAGCAACGAATGGAGCCTGCTAACGTGGCGGATACATAGGCGGTTTTCAATTTGGCACTTTGAGGATCAGATATGATGCCTCTATCGAAATAAATCAATCCGCACTCAAGAGGCCCTTCACTTATTCCCAGCGGGAGAGGCATTTTTGGAGGGTGTTTTGAAAAAATATTTGAAAAAATGCCGTCTGATTCTTTAAATGAGAACCAAACGGCTTCCTTTACTTAAGGCAACACCGCACAATTCACGGCTGACGCCTTGAC
>JAKSOD010000049.1 GCA_024405755.1 Clostridia bacterium | reverse complement strand
TTAATCATTATAACATTGTTTTTTCCTTTCGTCAACTTTCGTCAACAAAAAACGGATATCAACGACACAAAAAGACTCCCGCCGCGGCGGGAGTCTTTTTGTGTCAACCCTTATAATTCAGATCGCCGAATTTATCGTTGCCGAGAATCTTGGCTATGAATTTTGCGATATTTGTATTGTCTGTCTTTTCGGCAAACAACTCGGCGGTACCGGTTCCTATGGCATAAACCGGAACATCTGAATTTGTGTGAGTTGTGGTGGTAAACTTATATGTCCCGTCGGAGTTTTTCGTGATTCCTCCGGTCTCGTGATCGGCTGTTATAATCAGAACGGTATCCGGGTGGAAGAACACGAATGCGGCAGCATATGCAATGCAGGAATTCAGTCGGATTACCGCCTTCTGAACGGTATTCATTTCGTTGTTATGACCGCCCTTGTCGGTATACGCTTCCTCGATCATTGTGAAAAACCGGCTTCCGTCGGCGGAAATAAGTTGAAGTGACTCACGGGTGCAGTCATATAATCTGTCGGAAACCGATCCCGCACAGTAATCGACTTCTCCCTTTGAGATGACGTTGTCGATCTGCTTCTGAATCTCTGCGGTATCGTCACGGCTGCCCTGATGTGCAAGGAATACGGCAGGAGTTGCACCTGTGATCTTATCATTGGTCAGAACAGACGAACGCGCACCTATGGAATAAGCAAGTTCACGCAGATTCGGAACTTCTTTTTTCTGACGATCGATACCTATATAGCCGTTCTTGGTCTTGTAACCTGTTGCAAGAGCGGTACCGGCAGCGGCGCTGTCGGTATAAGAGGCAGAACCTGAGATCACGGAATAGGATTTTGTTATTATGTAATTCTGCACGGGCAGCAGATCACCGACAAAAACATCAAGTTTTCCCGAATCAAGGGTACTCTGCACTTGATTCCTGCCCATACCGTCACCGATCATAAGAATTGCATTTTTGGCTTCCTTGAATTCAAATTTTGCGGCAGAGGGCGTCGTGGGAAGATTCGTAACGTCAACGTCGGTTTTGATCCCGGTTGATTTCAGATATTCTGTGGCAAAGGTGCCTGCCGCTGCGGCTGCCATATAGTTATCTCCGAGCATCACAACTTTCCTGCCGACGGCGCACAGAACAAATTCGTCGGAATTTCTCACCGTCGCGGCTGCTTCTGCTGTGGCAGGACGATTGGTATTGCCGACGAGCAATTCATATTCCGTCTCCGCTTCCTTGTCTGTCACAACGGGAACTTCAATACCTGCATTCGACAGCAGGTAATCGTGAAGATTCAGGGCAGCGTTCTGTGTCAGCAGATCACACTTTGCCGGATAAACGATCTTATATTCGGTCAGTGCAGCACCGTTTACCGAGAGTTTACCGAGAATATAGTCGTGCTCCTTTACAAATCTGAAACCTTCTTTTAGAACGATCGACTTGTTCTCTTTATTAATGAAGTTTGCGATAAAATAATCAACCGCTTCCGCAACCGCAGTATCATTTCCGCCGGTGATGACCACACGGTCATTCTTCAGCTCAATAATAAAGTCCTTTTCACGTATGCCTGCAATGGCTTCTGTGCTTTCAGTGCGGTTGGTGGCACCGACGATGATCTCTGTTGCCCGTTCAGGAAGAGTTTCGGTGCGTGTATTGTACCAATCTTCGGAGATTTTCATATCCACTCCGGTATCGGCAAGGATCGCCTTGCGGAGTCTGACCGCAGCGTTGACCACAGTATCGGACGTTTTTTCCGGTCTGATGACCTGATAGGCGGAAGTTCCGTCGGCAGCTATCACAACATCGGCAGGCTCCTGCGTCGGCGCAGTCTCTTCCGAATCCGTTTTCCCGCTGTCGGCTGAATTTGAGCTTTCGGGATCCGATATCTTTCCGGAGCAGCCGAAAAGCATAGGCATCAGCATAAGTACGGAAAGGATAAGTGCGATTACTCTTTTCATAATTCAGTATCTCCTTTATAATAATCTCCTTTTGTCCATTATACAACAATTCTCACGGCTGATTGTGAACAAACAGTTAAGATTACACTCATTTCACTCTTCCGATCGGACGAAAATTTTTGCGACTTATTCTTCCACTCTTTGACTGACAACGCCGGATTTTTTCTCCCCGCTTCACGCCTTTTTCCGAATCAGTACCGCGAAACGCCCCAAAAACCTTTCTATCGTCAGCGAACATTTATTTTTTCACTTCCCCGCTTCGACTTTTTTCATTTTTACTGTGTGATATTATCATTTTACAGAATTTACCAAAAAATCGACATAAGAACGGGGACGTGAAAATGAACAAAGGAAAAAATGAAGAATTCAAGGCGCGTATATCGGGCGCCGCCGCCGCTGCTGGGGACAAACTCACGCTTCTCCGCGGACGTATCACAAGAATGCGTGAGTTTGAAAACGCAGAAAGGATACTTCGGGGGATCGGCTGGAGCGGGGCAGCATTTCTGATCGGAAAAACGGTGATTGCTTTCGGCGCACAGCCGCTGGGACTTGCTCTGCTCTGCTCTGCACCGGAATACATACCTTATATTGCCATCTCACTGATGATCTCGGCACTGACTTCCGGCAGCGGTCTTCTTCTTGCCGCCGTGATCGGTACTGTCGGGATAAGGATACTCGTACGCTGTGTCATTGAGCCACCCGACAACAACCGTATTTCCGATTCACTTTTCAGCGAAAGCGTATATCTGCGTATGGCAACCGCAGCCTGCGCCTCCTTCGCCGTGGGATTTGGAAACATGATATCCGACGGATTTTATTTCTACGATCTGTGGGGAGCGACCATCTCAATGCTCATCTCACCTATCGCAGTGATCCTTTACCTGCCGCTCTTCAAAAAAAACGAAATACTTCTGCCTGATATTGATGACATAAAGGGAAAGATCCTTGCGGATGCCGGATATTATGCTCTGCTGTTATCGTTGAGCGCGTCTGTGCGCGATACCGGTGTTCTCGGGATTGCGCCCGTCCACAGCGTGATATGCCTGTGCACACTGTTTACCCTCAGGCGTCGCGGACTCTGGCAAGGAGTGCTTGCCGGAGCAATTTGCGGACTTGCCGCAGGAATCCCGTTTGCTCCTCTCTATGCAGTATCAGCCGTAATTGCATATCTTCTCATGGGCATATCTCCCCTGGCGGCGGCAACTTCATTCACTGTTTGCGGAGCCGTTTACTGTGCCGTTTCCCAAAACACATACGGCTTGGTCGGACTTTTTCCGTCACAACTTATCGGTGTTGTGATTTTCACCGCCGCTGACTTCATTATTTGCAAACGAAATAAAGGCATTGCGGTATCTTCCGATGACACCGGAATTAATGAGTCTGCGGAAGGCTCCGGAACGGACCCCCGCAGGAATGTTTTGTCCGAAGACCGTGAACGAATGGCGGAACTCTCCGAGGCATTTGCCAAAATAGCCGACGTTTACACCGAATTTTCGAGAAATCAGGCACGTCCGTCGATCTCCGAACTCCGTGAGATCTGCGACAAAGCCTGCGACCGTGTCTGTCCAACCTGTCCCGAACAATCACGCTGCTGGGACCTCGAATATGCCACCACGCTCGACGTTATCGGGAAATTGTGCGCTTCAATCAGGGAAAACGGGCGCGCAAATCCCGACTCGATCCCATCCTTTATGCGTGACCGCTGCCGATATCTTACGGAGATCTCGGCGGAAGTGGAATATGCAGCCGCCGGAATGCTGCGGCGCAGGCTCGCCGACAGTCGTCTTGATATCATTTCGGAAGACAGCCGTGCGGTATCACGCGCTCTCGCTCAGGCACTTGAAGAAGACAGACTCGAAAGACGTTCAGATCCCGCAAGAACAGAAGCGGTGCGCACCGTCCTTGAAAGAGCAGGTGCTGCGTGCGGAAGGATATCCGTGACCGGCAAACGCTGCCTCCACATACGGGTTGACAACGCCGACCTGTCCCATGTTCACACGGGAGTTAACGACTTAAGACATCAACTTGAAGTCGCAACGGGGCACAGACTCTCTCCCTTCTCCTTTGTAACGGGAGACAGACACGCACGTCTTGAACTTGACACACGACGCCGATTCGGAACTGCGTTTGCTGCCGCCAGATCCTCTGCCGGGACGGAACCAAATCTCTGTGGTGACGCCGTATGCCGGATAGAAACACCGGACGGATTTCTGTATGCCGCTATCTGTGACGGAATGGGTACAGGGCAGGATGCCTCCTCGGCGGCGGAAGCATGCTGTGATCTTCTTCGACGGACTCTCGGTGCGGGGATGTGCGTCGAATCCGCACTTGAAATGCTTTCTTCGCTTCTACGAAGCAGTCCTTCCGAATGTTCTGTGGGAATTGACCTTCTCCGGATCGACCTGTTGAACGGAAATGCTTCACTCTGGAAAAGCGGTGCTTCCGCCACCTACCTCAGACGCTGTAATAAAGTCTGCCGCATTGACTCGGAATCCGAGCCTATCGGAATCCTCGGCGACGCTCAGACGTGCCGTACGGATTTTGACGTTGCGGAGGGCGACGTGATCCTGATCTCTTCCGACGGTATCGGACAGGAAGACACATGGATTCCGCCGCTGATGCGTCAGATAGGGATCGCTCCCTCGGGATCCCCCGTACGCAACGGAAGTCCCGCACGCAGCAGTGCCTCCGACGCAGTTCGACGCGTGATTCGTGAGGCACGCTCGCGCGGATCAAGAGACGACATATCCGCTGCGGTAGTAGTAGTGAACGCAGAAGCAGATACGGATTAATGGGGGACGGTCAAAAAAGTCAATACTTTTTTACAGTCATGAAAAAACGGCGGACAGGAGCCGCCGTTTTTGATTGATATCCGGTGTGTTTAGCACAGTATACAATTGAATTCCTGATTTTTCAGAGCAAAACGGCGTATCGGTTTTGCCGAGACGGATTTGACAGGGTTGGATCACGTTAGTGAGACAGCCCCTTTTTGCATTGACATATTATGTTTGAAGTGATATACTTATTATGAATAATTGCCGGTGTGCCGGTGACATAAGGAGTTTTAACAATGAAAATATCTACAGACAACAGCGTTATCCGCTATGCTTTCGGTGACATGGAATCCATTCGTCTGGTCGCGAAGTCGATAACGGATTTGACGAAAACCCGCATAAACACTATATTTTCAAGGCGTCAGCGCACGGGCCCTTCGCTAAAAAAGCAGAAAAAGTGTTTAACAGGAGGAATATAGGAAGAGGAAATATAAATATGACTCCGTCTTTGCCATAACGGCAGGGGCGGATTTCTCTTCTTGCGGAGTTAGTAAAGGGTAAGAATTACCCCTTACAAGAGTTGTAGACGAACAAAACACGAATAAAATGCGAACAAAACACGAAATATTTACGAATTCTATTGTATTTTTCGTTTTGATGTGATATACTAATGGCGAGGTGATGATCATGACGCTGAAAGAACTGCGGATATCCAAAGGATTGAATCAAGGCGAATGTGCCAAGTATCTCGGTATGTCAACAAGAAATTATCAGAAATATGAGAGCGATCCGAACAAAGTGAATACCGCAAAATATCACGCAATCTATCAGAAACTGGAAGCATACGGGGCTGACAGTGTTTCCGCCGTCACCGGAAAGCGGAACGACTATCATACAAATGTTATGACGGGCGACAATTTGGTATCGCTCACAAGCGGCGTTTCCAAATATCAAAAGCGTAATTGTTTCGCATCGTTATCCCGTTTTGTGAACTCCGATATTGACGGAAAAATCTGCATTCTTTACGGTCTGCGCAGAACCGGCAAAACGACTTTACTGTTTCAGATGATCCGTGAGCTCCCCGCAGAAGAGACCTGTTATGTCAAAATCAAAACCACCGATAATATGTCGCTCTTGACAAAAGACCTTGATCTTTTGCACGGGCAGGGGTACAAATATGTTTTCATCGACGAAGTGACGCTGATGGAGGATTTCATCGGCACGGCTGCGGTGCTTTCCGATCTTTTTGCCACGATGGGAATGAAGATCGTGGTGTCAGGTACGGATTCACTCGGCTTTGCAATGGCGAACCGGAATGAGCTCTATGACCGCAATGTGATGATCCATACCTCGTTCATTCCATTCATAGAGTATTCCCGTCTGCTTGGTATTCAATCGGTCGATACCTATATCGAATACGGCGGCACATTGAAGCCGGAAAACATGAGCTTTGATGATCCGGATTATGCTTTTGATGAGGCATCTTTCCGCGATGATGAAAGCACGAGAAAATATATTGATACCGCGATCAGCCGCAATATCCAGCATACGCTGAAAAATGACCGCTTCGGTGAGTATTTCAACGGGCTGCGGGAGCTTTACGATCAAGGCGAGCTGACCAATGTCATCAACCGCATTGTTGAAAGTATGAACCATCAATTCCTCTTGCGCGTGGTGGAAGAAGAGTTCAAATCCCACGATTTCGGCTCTGCCAAAGAACTTCTCCTGCATGAAGCACCGAAGGAGACGGCGCATGTACTTTATGAGGTGGATGAAAAAGCGATCATTGAGCGATTGAAAATGCTCATTGATGTTAAAGAAAAAAGCGAAACGACCGTGCAAGTCACGGAGGCGCACATTGAACAAGTCAAGAAATATCTGTTTATGCTCGACTTACTCACGAACTGCACGGAACGCTACGAATCACGCGGGCAGGCGGAGCATACCGTGTTTGCACAACCGGGTATGCGCTATGCCATCGCCAAAGCACTGGTATATTCTTTGATGCAGGATGAGTATTTCAGTACCCGGTCACAAAGCGACAAAAACCATATCACGGAGAAAATCCTGGAAGATGTCAAAGGCAGAATGATGGAGGATATCGTTCTCTTGGAAACGAGCAAGGCGGCGTCTCGCGGGAACGAGGTGTTCAAGTTCAAGTTCGATGACGGCGGCGAATACGATATGGTCGTTTACGACGGGCAGAGCAATACCTGCCGACTTTACGAGGTCAAGCACAGCAAAGCGGTTGCCGAACGCCAGACCGTGTATCTGCGTGACGAAGCGCGACTTGCCCTTGCATCGCACCTCTTCGGCAATGTGGACGGTCGGTATGTCATTTATCGCGGCGAGACGCAAACCGTAGGAGATATTCAGTATCTCAATGTGGAAGAATACTTGAATGCGCTCGGAGAATAAAACAGGATTTGATGAAAGCAAGAATATCCGAAAATAAAAATGATCCGCCTCTGTCGTCTCGGGGGTGTCGGATCTTTTGAACTATAATGAGATCCTAAATGTTGAAAATAGTTGAATTATGAATAAAAAAGCGGTATAATTAAACGAGGATTTGGAGTACCATTTTATGCTATGGTTTATTAGATTGTATATTTTGTTAAACTGACAACCCAAACGGAGGAGCCATCATGGTCGGAGATTTGAATAAGGAAAACTTTTCTACGGTTGAATTTGTGCCTGTGAAAGACATCGCCCGCGTAACCGCGTCTGAACTTACCGTCTTTCGTGAACAGAGTACCCGCCTTGCCAATCTCATCGGGCTGAAAAAACTGCAATACCAAAAGGAACACGGTTTATCCTCAACTGCTGCATACGGAGAACTGGAGGAACGGTGTCACATCAGCACTACAACCTTCAAGAAAACGGTCAACGGCTCCTTAGACCCAACCCGTCATTTCCTTTACAAGTTTTCTGTCGGGCTTCAAATGTCTTTGGAAGAAGCAAATACCTATTTTGAACTGTGCGGAGGCGCATTGAACGAACGCTGCTGTATGGCAGACTATATCTGCATTCATGCGCTCCTTGACCATGACAGCATCGGCCTTTTTATCGAACAGTTTGAAAAGCATACCGGGATCAAGTTATCCAGAGAACGTGATCGGTGATAACTTATCCCTATGCAGCATCTCTTTTTTCTGCTATACTGTCATCAGTTCCAAAAAACAATGACAGATAAACGGAGGTCGAAACCATGATTATTTTCGTCAGAATCGCAGATATGAAGTATTACCGCGGCATCACGGAAAAGGATGTTCCCCATAACGGCGGCAGCTTTGTCTCCGATACCGGTGAAGCGCATGAATGCTTCAACTTTGATCCCGTAATAGCAGACGGTGAAAATTATGAGAAGTGCATCGGGTATTTTCAGCTTTCCGGAGGAACCGGAGTCGAGCAGCTTCATATTGAAAAAATCCGCGGCTGTGAGCTTCTCAAAAACAGCGACGCCGCAGAAGGCATTGACGTTGTATTTGTTTCCAAAGCACTTGGTTCACAGAATATGCGCGTTGTCGGATTCTATAAGAATGCCGTTGTTTACCGCTTTCCGCACTGTATGACCTTTGACAGCGGATATGAGCAAACCTATTGGTGCGAAGCAAAGAAAGAGGACTGCGTACTGCTTCCCTATTCCACCCGTTTTTCCGATAAAAACTGGTATGTTCCGAGCAGCACTTCCAAATATGCAGATTACGGTTTCGGACGCTCCAATATCTGGTACGCCGGAGCAAAAGGCGCATCCGATGAAGAAATTGCCTATACAGACCGCATGAAAGCGGCGATCCATGCGTATTCCGGAGAAAACCGGTTGGACGCGGAGGTCGAGGCATGAAGAAATTCTCATGGCTCGGTTTCGATACCGCGTTTCTGAAAGAAATCATTCTCGCATCCGATATCCCGAACGCGGATTTATACATTGACGGCGACGATCCGGATTCCCTTGTTTCCTGCATGAATACGATCTGTTCCTATCCCGATGCAGATTTCATATTAAAATATCGTTCGATCATCGAGCAGAAACTGCTTTTACAATATAAAGACGAGGTTCTGAAAGTCTGCAAAGCGCTTTCCATCACAGAAGGAACCTTTAACGAAAAGCAGCTTGCCATGACACGGAAAGCTGCTTCAGCGAATCTGATCAATGCTTACATCGCGGCGCTCCTCTCTGTCAGCGGACTGGATATCCGGGATTCCAATTACAGTTCTTTCCGGTATACCCGTTCCGTCGATATGAAAAAGACGCCATGTGAAGAAGTTCCCCTCCACGCATATCAGAAAGACGCCGTTTCCGCGCTCACGAAGCATTTCATTGAAAATGACAAAAAAGCCGGACTTCTTGTAATGCCGACCGGAAGCGGGAAAAGCCGTACCGCGTCCTGCTTTCTCATTCGGGAAATGGTCAGCAGGGGATATCAGATACTATGGCTTGTTCATCGGCATCTGCTCATTGATCAGGCGGCAGACTGTTTTTATCGGTTCGCCGGTCTCTCCAAAATAAAAAATCCCGCAATACGGGATTACAGGATCAGTTGTATCTCCGGAGAGCATCTGCGGATATCACAGGCAGACCGTCATGAAATTCTTATTGCAAGCGTGGCTTCCGTCTGCCGGAACAAAGACCATCTTAAACGGATTCTCGGCAACAAGGTCATGATCGTTGTGGATGAAGCGCATCATGCGCTTGCGCCCTCCTATCAGGAAGTCATATCTTTTGTTCAGAAGCACCGAAAAAACACAAAGCTGCTCGGTCTTACGGCAACCCCTGTCCGGGCAAACGAAGCGGACAGTCAGACGCTGTATCATATTTTCGATGATACGATCCTGTTTCAGGTGTCTATGACCGACCTGATTACCAAAGGTTTTCTTGCCGCGCCGAAGTTTCACAGAGTGGAAACCGGAGAAAACTTTGAACCGATCATCAGCTTTGATGAAGAAAAGATGATACGGAAATACAGTGAACTGCCGGAAACACTCGTCGGCAAGATCGCCGCTTCCTGTTCCAGAAACGCACTGATCGTCAATGAATATCTGAACCATAAGGCAGAATACGGAAAGACGCTGATCTTTGCCATGAATGTCATCCACTGCCGGCTTCTCTGTACGGAACTCAGAAAGCATCATGTCCGGTGCGGCTGCATTTACTCCGGCTATGAGGATAATGCTTCCGTCATTGATGATTTCAAAACCGGAAAGCTGGACGTTCTTGTCAACGTCAATATCATGACGGAGGGCAGCGACGTTCCGGATATCCATACCGTTTTTCTGACAAGACCGACGCAGAGCGAAGGACTTCTGATGCAGATGATCGGACGCGGGATGCGCGGAACACAGGCAGGCGGAACGGAAACGGTCAATATCGTTGATTTCTATGATCAGTGGGATGTGTTCCGTCACTGGCTTTCTCCCGAATTTGTCATTACGGGCGAATACGAAGAAGAAACCACAGAAAAAGAATCCGTCAAAAAGAAGATGGCGGATTCCTATGAATGGGAGCTTTGCCAGGATATCTATCGCAGCATGGTCTTTTCCGCACAGGAATCAAACACAAGCATCATGCTTCCGGTCGGATGGTATACCCTGCTCGATTCGGATGGGGAAACAGAACGGTTTCTCGTCTTTGAAAATCAGCTTGACGGCTTGCGCCGCTTGGTCATGGAGAAAGCCGGATGGATCACGGATACCGCTTTTGACGGAAAAGCCGCTCTTGACAGATATTTCGGCGGTTTTGAGGACAAGCCAACAGTTGAAGATTTGGATCTTCTTTTGTATAATTTCCGCAGCAACGAAACACCTCCGGTCATCCATGCTTTTGAGAGCCGAAAACAGATCGAGCCTTATTATGTTGCCGAAAGAGCCAAAGGAAGCGGCACCGATCTATTGACGGCAGCCGCAGAAGCGTACAACGCTTATCAGGCGGTATCCGATATTTACGGTTCGCTTGAAGCATATCAGATGAAAGTCTGTGAAGCAGCCGTTTACAACGGGAACCAGAGATTCATCGGTCAGAAAGTGGAGGAACTTCCGCTTGAACGGATTCCGTTTGACAGAACACCCTGTTACGACATAGAGCAGCTTGCCGATGAAGTGAACCGGGAAATGTTTCATGGAGAATTGTCCGGACTTGGCTCTATCCATTGGTCGGATAAACCTTATAAAACCTATTACGGCAAGCATTTCGGGGAAACACATGATATCGTCATCAATTCCGTTTTGAACTCAAAGGATGTTCCTGTTGACGTCGTGAAATATGTTCTCTATCATGAAATGCTTCATAAGGACAATATGACACATAATCCGGAGTTTCGGGCAAAGGAACATCTGTATCCGAATTACGAGCAGTGGGATCATTTTCTTGACGCGGAAATGGAACGGTTTGATATCAAAGAAATGTAATAATATCTGCGTTATCGTTGCCGGTCACATTGGAAACGTTTATTGTTTTTTCTTGACTTTTTGAACGATTCATGCTATAATAAAACCACTTCCACCGGGAAGAATGAATGCAGCAGCATTCGTTATGCACATCGTTAGGTCTTTGAAGATGTGTGTGACGGATGCTTTTCTTTTTGAGCCAACTATAAATAAGTCAAGAGAAAAATGAAAAAAAGTTGAGATTTTTTCAG
>JAKSOD010000048.1 GCA_024405755.1 Clostridia bacterium | reverse complement strand
AGTCATAGAACTCATCAGATCAAAGCCGACATCAATCATGGTCACATCACTATAGGGTGTCCGTTACGGATACAGTAGGCTTTTTTGCCATCAGTTACGATGTCGATAGCGCCAGTAATGGCAATAACAGATCCGGTTTTCTTTGCAAAATCCTTTGCGAAAGCAATCACATCATCAAGGTTATCTTCCGTTACCTTGTCGGCTACATCAGCATCTACGCCTTTTGTTGTGCCGCTACCAGAAGCCAAGGTTTTGATTTCAGAGATATTACCACGGATAACGGAGAATTTTACCTCTTGGAGAAGCTGCATAGCCGTTTCGGTTCGGAGTTTGGATGCACCAGCTCCCACGGGATCTAACACAACAGGGTGATTCAGTTCGTTAGCTCGTTTTCCTGCAATCAGCATGGATGCAATCGTGCGGCTGTTCAGTGTACCGATGTTGATATTTAATCCAGCACAGATCGTGGTGATGTCTGCAACTTCCTCCTTATCATCCGCCATAATCGGAGAAGCTCCGCAAGCAATCACGATATTGGCACAGTCATTGACCGTCACATAGTTGGTGATGTTGTGAATCAGTGGGCAATTCTTTCGTACATTTTCAAGCATATCCTTAAACATATTTCTTCCTCCTTATCGGTCGAGTGATTCTTGCATGGTGTGCAGAATACCCGTTTTTTTCAAACTGTAAATCAAAACACCTGAAATAATCGCACCAGCGGCAGTAGAAATCAGGAACGGAATGATGTAGGCATAAAAAGCAAGACCGGCTGCACTTTGTCCCATGAAGAAAATTGCAATCGGGTAAGCACACAGGCCGCCGAGAATTGCCGTACCAAATACTTCGCCAATCAAAGTTCCCAAGATGTTCTTGGTTTTAGCGTAAACCACGCCACACACCAATGCGCCAAACATACTGCCTGGGAAAGCCATCAGACTCCCAAGGCCAAGCAGATTACGAATCAGCGCTGCGGCAAAGGCTGCGCCCAATCCATAGCTTGGGCCGAGTAACACCGCACACAGGATGTTGACCATGTGTTGAACGGGTGAGCATTTGCTCCCGAAAACTGGGAAAGAAAACAGACTTCCCACAACTGCAACGGCGCAGAAAACACCGGCAATGGCTAATTTTTTCGTGTTTGTTTTTGTCATATACAATTTCTCCTTTGAGTGAATTAGGAAACGTCAGTTATCAGCGACGCTTCTAAAGTAGACACAGTTATCCCAAGGATAGCTACATGGAAGTTCGGTCGATGCTTACTGGCATCCTCTCACGCCGGAACACGGCTTCCCATCGCTGATTTACAAGACTCAGGGCGCTCCCCCTCAGTCCGCCACATAAGTGGATCTCGTTTCATCCTTCCTCAAAGATAAAGAAAACAGGAGAATACCTTTTGTGGTATCCTCCTGCAACAGAGCCAAAGCATTTCCTACGGCGGCATTATCCACATCAGGTATAAGGGTCGAAGGTTGCACCTTCCTCTCAGCCTGTCAGCACAAGCTCCCCTGCGTTTTCAGTTGTAAAATAAAAACAGGAGACACCCTTGGGGATGCCTCCTGTAAAAAATCCTTGTGTATGACTTCCTACGGCGGCATTATCCGCATCAGGTTATAGGGTCGAAGTTAGGTTACTTCCTCTCAGCCTGCACAAACAAGCTCCCCTGTATTTATTTCGCTTAATATTATACTTCTAATTTTATGAAAATACAATAGGTTTTCTGAAAAAGACACAAAATGTTTAATTTTAGGATGATTCGATAGGATATAGATAATGGCAAAGAACCGATTGTCAAAGACGTGGATATCAGCTGTTATAATAATATTGTCGATATTTTAGACACATATGATTTTCAGTCGTGGAGAAGGCTTTCCAATAAGGAAGCAGAGACGGACGGCGCGAATACGCTTGAGGTTAGATACGAGAGCGGAAAGACGCTTTTCTTTTCGGAGTCACAAAATCTGCCCGAAAAGGCACAGGAGGTATTTCCCGTAATCAACACGTGTCTTTCGGAATACGCAGGAATTTGCAAGTGATATCAGCCTCGCTCGGAATCAAGATTTTTCTTGGCTCCGGGCGGGGCTTTTTTGTGTTTATAGCCACTTATCTTCTTCGAGTGCCTTTCGGAGCTTGTCTATTGCCCCACGGTAGATTCTGTCGGCAGAGGACGGTACGATGCCGTGCTCACCGGCAAGGTCTATGAACACCGTTTCTTTGAATTCTCGTTTTACCTTTTGACCGTTTACAGTTTCAATATAGTGGGTGCTCCAACAGTTTTCACAGAAACCGAGGTGTTGCCGAAGCTGAGCAGAATGCCATTGACGTGCGGATGCTTCTGAAAGGATTCCGCAAGTATTCGGAAATGCGGGAGCTAACTCCGGAAATCGTAAATATGATGATCCAGCGCATTGAAGTTCATAACAACGACAAGTACGATGGTCACTGCCACGTCAAGGTGGACATTTACTTCACCGGCGTGGGCTTGTTCGAAAGGCCGACGGAGCAGGAATTACAGACGCTGGCTGATATGCACGAGCAAAATGCAGGATAACCCTGCAAAAGGAAAAGGAGTAGCCCTTTTCGGACTACTCCAAATTCCTTACATAAAATACTTCCTTATGCACCCGTGACTAAGCAGACTGAATGTTTTTTATTATGAGATCTTTGCCGCAAGTTCAAAGGCAAGAAGCACGATCTTTTCTTTATCGTCAAGCCGCATATTGCCGGAAAGACTGCGCGGATCCCATTTTGAATGGTCAAGGTTATCTCCGGCGTAAAAAAACTGAAAAAATTCAATGCCGCGGAAATCACACATTGCCTGCATTGAAGCACATTCCATTTCCACACAAACCGCCCCCGCTTCTTTCCGCGCCGCCATTTTCTTCGGGGTCTCCCGGTAAAATGCGTCAGTAGTCCACGTTATCCCTTCGGTGTACGGGTATCCGAATTCCTCGCAGACAGCCTTGAATTCATCAGTATATTTTCTGTTCACAGTGATCATATCCGACGGCGGAGCATAATGATAACTTGTTCCCTCGTCACGCATCGCCGCCCGAGGAATTATTATCCCGCAGTCTCGTATATCCTTATCAAGTACGCCGCAGTTACCGAGCAGGATTATGCGCTTCGCTCCGAATGCGATCACGTCCTCAAAAAAACCGACGCAGGCGGGAGCACCGAGACGTGCCTTGGCAAAGGCAAAACGACGCCCCTTGTATTCAACTTCATATACTTTCCACACACCGTCAACGTCGTGACTCTCCGCGATCTGACGTCCGCCGAAAAAATCCAGCATCTTCCCGAAAAGTTGGTGTGAAAATACCGATATCACGGTATCGGGAAAGTTTTCAACCCGTGGGAAAACAATATCGGGATCAATAATCGCGTGGCGGCTGCCGTCAAATTCTTCCAATAACATTTTTCTTTGCTTACACACTCTTTCTTCTTACTAAATAATTATTAAAAAAGCCTATCGATATCGATAGGCTTTTGGGGTGGAACCCGGATAAAATATCCGAATGTCACCGTCTGAGGGAATGAATCCGGCAAATCGCCGCACATACACGATCATCGGGAACGGCAACTTGTCGCTGGTGGGCCATCAGGGACTCGAACCCCGGACCAACCGGTTATGAGCCGGTAGCTCTGACCAACTGAGCTAATGGCCCTCACGGACTTTAATATTATATTCCTTATTCCTCTTCTTGTCAAGAGTTTTTTTCAAAAAACAGTAAAAAGGTAAAAAGATAAATCAAATATAAACCTCTTCCTTTTTTAAACCTGCCATTTTTCATTCTTGGGAAAGGTTATGGAAAAACTGCTTCCGCATCCTGCTGTGCTTTCAGCGGATAATTTTACGCTGATAAGTTTTGCTGCCTTTGCCGAAAGGTAAAGACCGAGTCCGCTGGATTTGGCATCGGTTCTGCCGTTATTGCCGGTGTAACCCTTTTCAAATATTCTCGGCAAATCCTCCCTCGCGATCCCGATCCCCGTATCGGAAACCGTCAGGGTATCGTCAAAAAATGCCACCCTCACCGTGCCGGAATTTGTGTATTTCACGGCATTGGAAATATACTGTTCCAAAATGCACAACAGCCACTTTTTATCTGTAATAACCGTCTTGTCAGTCGGAGTATAGTCAAGTTTGATTTTCTTTGCAATAAACTGAGAAGCATACTTGCGGAGTGTTTCTCTGATCAGTTCGTCGAGGGCATACTCCTTGATAACCAGATCATTCTGCGTACTGCCGAGCCGGATATAGGACAGAGCCATATCCGCATATTCTTCTATGCGGAACAGTTCGCCTGCGGTTTCTTTTCCGCTCTCCGGATTTTTCAGTTTCAACACGGCAATTGGCGTTTTGATCTGATGTACCCATACCGTGTACCAATCGTTCATATCCCGCTTTTCTTCCGCAAAGGCAAGTCCCATTTCATTGATCTTGCTTGTCAGTACTTCGATAATTGCCTGATACTCCGTTTCTTCAAAAAATTCCGGATCAGGCAGTTCGTAGTTCCCGTTTTCATAGGAATACTTTGCCGTATGAAGACAATTTGCCTTTTTCAGGTTTCGGGTATAATCTATCAGGGTAAGCAGGATGACAAACGCCAGAATAATCGTTTCGGCATACAAAAATGCCTCTGTCAAAATGCGGTAAAGCAGAAATACGGACAGATTTACCGCCGTCATTACAAAAAACAGTACAAACAGATTTTTATCTTTTTTCAGCGTATCGGTTAATACTTTTCTTTTCATTTTATCATGTATCCGCATCCCGGTTTCGTTACGATTATTTCGGAAAGTCCGCAATACCCGAGTTTTTTTCGAATTCGTCCGACATTGACGGTAAGCGTATTTTCTTCCACATACAAATCGTTCTGCCAAAGACGGAGCATCAGATCATCACGGCTGACGATCTTTCCCCTGTTTTCAAGCAGTGCCTCCAGAATGCGGAATTCATTTTTCGTAAGTTCAATAGTTTTTTCGCCGTTTGTCACAGTATAGTCGTATAAGTTAAGTTCAGCACCGTAAAACAAGGTCGTTTTTCGGTCGCCGTTCATTTCGTAGGTGCGGCGAAGTACCGCATTGACTTTCGCAGTCAGAACCATAGGATCGACCGGCTTGGCAATAAAATCGTCCCCGCCGCAGGAGCACGCCATAACGATATTCATATTTTCCGATGCGGAGGAAATAAAGATTATCGGAACGCTTGAAATCTTGCGGATCTCCGTGCAGAAATAATAGCCGTCGTGTTTCGGAAGCATGATATCGAGCAGGACCAAATCGGGACGAGCCGACGTAAATTCCTCGGTTACTCTATCAAAATCTTCAGCACGAACAACATGATGCCCGTAAGATTCAAGCTGATTTTTCATTGCCTCGGCAAGCGGAATGTCGTCTTCAATCAGCATTATTGTATACATTTCTGATTCCTCCGTAAAACGGCATTAAGCCACTCGGAAAAAACCGGGTGGCATTTTGCCTTAATGAACGATTTTCTTAATGAACGATTTTATAATATGTTTTTGCCGTCATTGAATAAATGACAACATAAACAAGTGCAAAAACCGCAAAGGTGATCAATGTGCAGATCACAAACAGCGAGGTGCTGGAAAGCAGGATCAGATGCAATAATCTGTTCAGCATAGGGAACGCAAATGCGGTATGGATTCCGGCAAAGACAAGCGGCAGGAAAAACACAAGAAGTGTTTGTGAACGGATCGTTTTCCTGATCTCTCCGTCGCTCATTCCGACCTTCTTCATGATCTGATAGCGTTCTCTGTCCTCGTACCCCTCCGAAATCTGCTTATAGTAGATGATCAGCACGGTGGCAAACAGGCAGACAAGTCCTAATATGATGCCGAGAAACAAAAGTGCTCCGTACATTCCGATAACAGCCTCTTTGGCATCCCAATAGGAATTGAGCGTGATGCTGAACCCTCCTGAGGAATCACCCTGCGATTCCAAATATGAATAAAGTTCATTATATATATCGTCCAGTAAATCCGTACCAACGGCTGATGCTTTCGCGCGATCCTCATAGGTGACCGCGATCCGTTCGGTCATTTCGGACGCATTTTCGCCATAATCCCTGCCTTGCGCCATAAAAATATCATTCAAGACATCATCATCCTTGACAACGATCCCGTAACCCGACGGTGAGATCATTGCCAGCTTGACCTCGACCGGAAAAGAGTCAAGACTTGTCGTTTGATACGTTTTCCCGTGTAAAGTGACGGTTTTGGCGGGCTGCTTGGTTGTGCCGATAGTCGTAGACGTTAGTCTGATTGCAAGTTCGTCCGGCTTCAGACCGAGTTCTTTCCCCGTCAGTCCGGTGTAGGTTTTCTCTGTGATATAAACGACGTTTGCAAGGTTTTGAGCATTGTAATTTGTTTCGCGGCTTGTCATAAACTTCTTGCCGTCGAACATATACGAAACGCAAAGATATTTTTGCTTTTGGACACTTTTTATTGCAATGTCGTGTTTTTCGGCACTGTTTTCGACAATGCCGGTAAGAACGTCGGCGGAAACGGGATGTGCGGCATTGTCGGGCGAATATCTGTTACAGGAAAGATAGAGATCCTGCGGATAGTTGCTGTCCAGCGTTTCCTGCATTCCGCTGTATAGGCTTACCGTCGTCGAGATCATAACAAGAACACCCGTTGCAAGAATGCAGATCGACGCAAGTCCTACCGCATTCTGCTTCATACGGTAAAGAAGTCCCGAAACGCTCGGCATATGCTTTTTGTTGTAATAGTATTTCTTGTTTCGTTTAAGTGCTTTCAGCACAAAAATACTGCCTGCCGTAAATAGACAATACGTTCCGATGATCACAAGAAATACCGCAGCGAAGAACAGAAGCAGAGCAGACAGCGGATTTGTCGTGACGATCGAAATTACATATCCGCCGATAAGCGTTACCAGTCCGAGAATGAAAATCACCCACTTGACCTTGGGTTCTTTTTCTCCGGTGTGCTTGCTCTGTAACATTTCGATCGGTTTCATTCTTGCGATACCGATCCTGTTGACGATAAATGCAAACAAATACAAAAACACGAAGAACACAGCAGGCGGCAGGATCGTTTTCCATGTGATAAAATCAAAGCCTAAAACAATATCGGTTTTGAAGATACTGCAAATTAAAAGCGAACATAATTTATAAAACAGCACACCCATACCGCTTCCGAGTATGACGGAGATCCCTACGCTGATAGCCGTTTCCCAAAAGAGGATCTTTCCGATATGCCGTTTTTCCATACCGAGAATATTATAAAGTCCGTATTCGCGTTTTCTTTGCTTCATCAGAAAACTGTTGGTATAAAGGATCAGAATCAACGAAAGAAGCGAGATTATCGCCGTGCCTATGCTCATACAAAGCGGCATATAGTCTCCGCCGGGTATGCCTTTGATTCGTTCGTCGGCTTTTAAGGTATATACGATATAAAGGCAGGTAAGCAGTCCGACACCGGTGAGAATCTGCGGAATATAAAATCGGTAATTTTTCTTAATGTTATTCCATGCCGTTTTTACATAAAGTCCCGATTTCATTCTCTGTCACCTCTCGGTGAAAACTTTTCGCCCCCTGAGCGAAGGATTGTCAGAGTATCGGAGATTTTCTTGTACACTTCATCGTTTGTGCTGTCTCCGCGGTAAATCTGATGAAAAATCACACCGTCACGGATAAACAAAATTCGGTTTGCATGAGATGCCGCATCGGTAGAATGAGTAACCATTAAAATCGTTTGTCCCATTTGATTGACTTTTTCAAAAACGCGGAGTAAATCTCCCGCAGATGCAGAATCCAGAGCCCCCGTCGGCTCATCGGCAAGAATCAGTTTCGGATTCGTAATCAGAGCGCGCGCAACTGCGGTGCGCTGCTTTTGTCCGCCGGATATTTCATACGGATATTTTTTGAGTATATCTTCAATGCCGAGTGATTTTGCTATGGGGAAAAGCCGTTTTTCATATTCTTTTGCCGGAACGCCGCCGAGCACCAATGGCAATAGAATATTGTCGGTCACATTCAGAGTATCAAGCAGATTGAACTCCTGAAATACAAAACCGAGATGCTCACGGCGAAATGATGCCAGCTCTTTTTCTTTCACATCGGACAGTTCCATTCCGTCAAGCGTTACCTTGCCTGCGGTCGGCTTGTCGAGAGCGGCAAGGATGTTCAGCAGTGTGGTTTTTCCACTCCCCGACTCGCCCATAATGGCGACATATTCTCCGCTTTCAACGGAAAAAGTAACATTTTTAAGTGCCCGGACCGGTGAGGTGCCCAAGCGTGTTGTGTAGGTCTTTTTAAGACCTTCAACGGTCAGAATCGACATAAGATCGCCTCCTTGAATTTTCTGAGACTATTTTATCTTTTTTGGGGCAATCCCGCCATTTATTCGTGTGACTTTACCGTGACAGTATTGTCATATTCAAAACGACCGGCTCAATCGGAATTCAAGCACTAATCGGCAATCTCCAAAATTTTTTTCACTCTGTATATTTCTTCTGTTCAGTTATTTATTCCGGCAGGAAAGGCTTTGAAACGTCACCGTTCTCAAACTGAACAAATCCGAATACACAGTGGGAGTTGTCAACCAAACCGTTGCCTCTGTATGTATGGCAGGTAATGCCGTCATAGTCGCCCCAAAACATCATTCGCTGAACACAGTCTTTCAGAGAAATGCCGTAACCGTCCGGCATAGTCAGATAATTCGTTATCCGCAGCTGATATGAGGAAGGCTTGTCTTTTGCAATACTTTTTATTTTCCTTAAAGCAAGTCCGTCGGCTCCGCTGACGGTGACTGATTCCGCACCGCTCATATATGAAACCATAGATGAAAGGGCTCCGCCGAGAGAATGACCGGTAAGAATCAATCTATATCCGTTTTGAATTTCTTCGGTTTTCAATACGGTTTCATAGAATTCAAACGCACGTTTTTCCTGCACGGATAGTCCCGCACCTGCGACAAGCAAAGACGACTGCACAGCGTCCGTAAACGATACCGAACCGGCATAGGAGATCCATACTGCCTTGTTCTCGTCATCGGCAAAAGCCGCACCGTAGAAACTGCTTTTGGTATCCTTCAGGTCTGTCAGAAATCGGAAATCACCGACCGTTTGGCGTATAAATGAAGCGGTATCAATCATCGCCGTTGTCGGATCTGCTCTGTCCGTGCGTGTAATATCGGCGTTTTCTATGATGATACCCATTTTTTGCGTGTCAAGAATATTTTTTACCGTTCCGCTGACATTCTCACACCTTTCCAAGCCGTATACGAGGAAACTCAGCGACATAGAAACAAATACCTTATCTGATTCCGTATATATTTCTTCTTCTTCTTCTTCTTCTGCTAATGTCCAAGGGGTGCATTCAACAGATGAAAACCGGCGTGCAGCAATCCACATTAGTACGGACAAGAGCAGAATTGACGAAACGATGATAAGAATAATACGCTTGGCATTTTTCAATCGAAAGTGTTCTTTTGCCAACCGCTTAATATGCCCGGAGCGGATATCATCCGTCAGTCTTTCTGTTTTCAAAACCATTTTACTTTTCTTTTCGCTTAATAAACATATTGAATGTGACAAACAAACCCGTAAACAGCAGAATTGAGCCTGTCAGTATGATCGCCATAGAAAAAACCGAAACAGAAGTGTCGCCGAAATACAAATTGCAATCTATGCTGTCCCGTATTTCCGTCATTACATCCCCCGGGAATCCGATGCTTTCCATTTCTGCAAAAACACCCCGCATCAAATGATTCCTCAGCAGCGACGTGCCGTACGTCCCCGGCAGAAACATCAATACTCTTTGAAGCGAATCGGAAAAGGTGGCAATCGGCATATACGCTCCGCATAAAAATCCGTAACCGGTACTGACGATCGTTCCTACCGCCGATGCCTGCCCGTTGGTGGACAGGAAAAAATTGATACAGGATGAGAGTGCCGTGCCGAACAAGGTCAAGAGACAGACATCCGCTATGACCAAAATCACGTCAGAAATGGTGAGATACCACCCTTGAAACGCAAGATAGACAAAACAAAGCGCAAGTGCCGTAAAAGACACGGTCAGCGTTGTTACGGCGGAGGAAATATAATATCCGAGTGCCATTACCGATTTTTTGACCGGAGAAACGGTGAAATCACGAACAGTACCGATCGCTTTATCACTTATCATCAAAAGGTTTGAGCAAAATGAAACGGTTACGCTGCTCACCGCCAAAAGAGCCGCAGTCATCTGACAGGTGACTGTCCCGTTCAACAGTTTTTCGGGAATCGTAAATCCGCCCGGAAGTGCCGTCATAAAACTTTCTTTATATACTTTTGAAAGAAATGTCGCATACAAAACAAGTAAAATAAGAGGGGTGATGAGCGAAGTAAAAAACATACCTTTATCCTTAAAAAAAACTTTAACATTTCGCCGGATAAATGCAAGTAATGTTTTCATCTGTCGTTTCCTCCGTTCAGTTTTTTTCCCGTCACCGACAGAAAAACGTCATCCATATTTCCCTTGATGACTTCATAATCTGAAAACAATTCCGGATGGGCGATGATCAGCTCGGTTGCTTTTGCGGTATTCGGAACGGAAATCCGACAAGCATCTCTGATGACTTCATACGGATATCCCATCACGGCAATATTCTTTTCATCAACACCGTAAACCGTGATATAATCTCCCGCATAAGCGTTTTTAAGCTGCAAAGGAGTCCCCTCGGCAACGATTTTTCCACCGTCGATTATCACAATATAATCGGCGTCTGCGGTTTCTTCCATATAATGCGTTGTCAGAAAAACGGTCATTTGTTTTTCTTTTCTGAGTTTTCTGATAATATCCCACAGCATTCTTCTTGTCTGCGGATCAAGTCCGGTCGTCGGCTCATCCAATATGAGGATCTCCGGATCGTGCAAAAGTGCTCTTGCTATATCAATTCTTCGCTTCTGTCCGCCGGATAGTTTTCCATATGGACGGGACAGCAAATCGGAAAAGTCAAGAAGCTCTGCAAGTTCGGCAAGCCTCTTTTCAAACTCTTTTCCGCAAATTCCGTAAAGTGCCGCGCGGCTTCTGAGATTTTCGTACACCGAAAGCGGGGCGTCCATCACGGAGTTTTGAAAAACAACACCGATTTTTTTGCTTATTTCTTCAAAATTTGTGTCCGTTTCCTTTCCGCAAATTACGATCGTTCCGCTGTCCTTTATAAGCTGACCGCAAATCATGGAAATGGTTGTGGATTTGCCGGCACCGTTCACACCGAGAAAGGAAAATAATTCTCCCTTTTTGACGCAAAACGACAAATCGTTCACGGCATGAATGTCACCGAAAGATTTGTTCAGATGTTCTATTTCAATTATTTTTTCCATATTCTTTCCCCGTAAATATCAAAAAAATGTTCAATAAAAGCCTTGATCTTAATTAAAACACCCTCGATCTTTTCCGGTTCACGGTCACAAAGCCGGACCGGAGTTGAGATCGGTGCAGTACAGGCAAATGCGAGCATTTCGGAGTCTCCGCGTTTCAGCGACCCGAATCCATCATCATAATAGGTTTCCATTTCGTCCTCATCGCATTCCATATCTCTTCCTTGCTTTCAAAATGGCAATACAATGACGATTTTCCAAGTCCTAATGAAGCGGAAAGTTCCCGTATATTTGTGCCTGCGTATCCATTATTTGCAGCATCTCAAGCGCAGCCTCCAGGAGTTTGCTTTTCGTGTCTTTTGCCATAATACTTGCTCCATAAATTATGTGAACGTTCGGTCACATATATTATAGCAAACGATCGGTCACCTTTCAAGTTTTTTCTTGATTATTCACATAAGGGGATCTCTGAATGTTCAAACGTGAGATAATCAATTAAGGCAAAAATAACGGGCTGTCGCATTAAGACAGCCCGTCAAAAACGGCGGTCAGGAGCCGCCGTTTT
>JAKSOD010000047.1 GCA_024405755.1 Clostridia bacterium | reverse complement strand
ACCGGACTGTCTTTATTGGGCAGTCCGGTTTCTGATTCAGGGGTATGGTGCAGGCCCTGCCTGCCCGCCCCCTACCGGTTTGGTTTGTTTCTCCAAACAAGCGCGGCGACGGGCATTTTTGCCGCCGCGCGAAGCGCGGCACGGTCGGTGCGGTGCTTTTTGCACCGACCGTCAGGGCCTGAAAAAAGAAAACGCCGATGTTCAGTCGGCGTTTTCCCTTTTTCAGGCGGGGACGGAGTCCCCGGACAAGTGCAGGCTCTGCCTGCCGGGGGCGAGCCCCCGGAACAAGGTGCAGGCTCTGCCTGCCCGACGCACGCGGGTGGGGGAGTCGTGCGGGAAGGATTCCCGCAAAACGTCGGGGGCGTGCCCCCGGATCAGAAAGCAGGCTCTGCCTGCCGATGATGAAAAACTTCTCAAATCTGCGGCAAAAAACTGATTTTCCTCTTGCGAAAAAACTGCTTATGTTATATAATATATTCTGTACTGATATACTTTCTCAATGTGAAATAAAAAGGAAAGCAAAAGAATGACAGATCGAAGTCTGATCCGTAATTTTTCGATAATTGCTCATATCGACCACGGCAAAAGCACTCTTGCCGACCGCCTTCTTGAAGCGACGGGCACCGTTGCCAAACGCGATATGGAAGAACAGATCCTCGACAATATGGATCTTGAACGTGAGCGCGGTATCACCATAAAGGCGCGCGCCGTGCGTATGGAATACACCTCCGTGTCCGACGGGAAAACGTATGTCTTCAATCTTATCGACACCCCCGGTCACGTGGACTTCAACTATGAGGTCAGCCGGTCGCTTAACGCCTGCGAGGGTGCCCTGCTTGTGGTTGATGCAACTCAGGGCATCGAAGCGCAGACACTTGCAAACGCTTATCTTGCCGTTGACGCGGGACTTGAAATCATACCCGTTGTCAACAAGATCGATCTCCCGTCGGCGGATGTGGATCACTGCCGGGAGGAGATCGAGGAGATCATCGGGATCCCCGCCGAGGACTGCCCCGCAGTTTCGGCAAAAATGGGTATCAATATTCCCGACGTGCTCGAAGCGGTGGTGCGTGACGTTCCGCCTCCGACCGGAGACGAAAACAAACCCCTTCGCGCGCTGATTTTCGATTCGTATTACGATTCTTATCTCGGAGTCGTGGTCTATATACGCATAATGGACGGAGTGCTCCGCACGGGTGACAAGATCCGGCTGATGAGCACGGGAGCAACATTTGACGTGACCGCCGTCGGCTCTATGGAGCCGTTCGGTTTGCAGGAAAGAGATCAGCTCTCCGCAGGAGAAGTCGGATATCTCACCGCGTCGATCAAGAATGTGTCCGACACCCGCGTGGGCGACACCGTGACGCTTGCCGAGGCTCCCGCCGCGGAGCCGCTTCCCGGATTCAAGGCTGTCCACCCCATGGTTTATGCCGGAATTTACCCGGAGGACGGGGCAAAATACGGAGATCTGCGTGACGCACTTGAAAAACTTCAGCTGAACGACGCGGCACTCATCTTTGAGCCGGAGACTTCCACCGCCCTCGGATTCGGATTCCGGTGCGGATTCCTCGGTCTTCTTCATATGGATATTATCGAGGAAAGACTCGAAAGAGAGTTCAATCTTGATCTTATCACCACAGCACCAAGCGTAATTTATGAGGTCGATCTCAAAAACGGCGAGAGGGTGATGATAGACAATCCGTCGAGTTATCCTGCCGCCGACGAGATCACGGCGGCTTACGAGCCTATCGTGAAGGCGAGCATCATCACGCCGACAGACTACGTCGGCGGACTTATGGAACTGTGTCAGGATCGCCGCGGGATCTTCATTGATATGAAATATCTTGATTCCACCCGCGCGGAACTGCATTATGAACTGCCGCTCAATGAGATCATATACGACTTTTTTGATGCTTTGAAGAGCCGTTCACGCGGTTACGCGTCTCTCGATTACGAACTTGCGGAGTACCGCGAATCAAAACTCTGCAAACTCGATTTCCTGCTCAACGGCGAGCAGGTGGACGCGCTGTCATTTATCGTCCACGAGGAAAAAGCCTACGCCCGCGCCCGCAGGATCGCGGAGCGGCTGAAGGATAATATCCCGCGTCAGCTTTTCGAGATCCCGATCCAGGCGGCGATCGGATCGCGCATAATCGCCCGCGAAACTGTCAAGGCTCTGCGTAAGGACGTCCTCGCCAAGTGCTACGGCGGTGACATAACCCGAAAGAAAAAACTTCTGGAAAAGCAGAAGGAAGGCAAAAAGAAGATGCGCAAGCTGGGCTCCGTTCAGGTCTCTCCGGAGGCGTTCATGTCGGTGCTTAAACTCGGCGATGACGAGTGAGAGTGACCGTTTTCACGATTTTTAATGAAAGGATTTAAAAATGAAACTGACGAACAGAAAACCTCTCGGACTTTATATACACATTCCGTTCTGCCGCAGTAAGTGCGAATACTGCGATTTCTGCTCCTTTGTCCCGAGCAATTCCGGTGTGGTGGAGCATTACACCGACGCCCTCATTCTTCAGATGGAGGACTGGTCGGAGAGATGCCGCGGTTACGAGATCGACTCGATCTACTTTGGCGGCGGCACACCCACTTATCTTGATATGAAACATTTTTCCCGCATAATGGACGCCGTTTACGGCAATTTCCACGTCACCCGCGACGCGGAGATCTCCACGGAGTGCAATCCTGCCACGGTTGATTTCAAATATCTCAAAGCACTGCGCAAGAATCATGTCAACCGTATCAGTATCGGAGTGCAGAGTGCCAATGCCAACGAACTCAAAGCACTCGGAAGGATCCATTCCTACGAGGATTTCGTCAAGACGTACGACGATGCCCGCAAGGCGGGATTCGACAACGTGAGCGTTGATCTTATGTACGGTATTCCCCTCCAGACCGAGGAAAGTTTCGGCAAGACCGTATCCACGATCACGTCCCTCGAGCCGGAACATTTATCGCTTTATGCCCTGAAAATTGAGGACAACACGCCATTCGCCCGCAAACGCGATAAACTTGTCCTTCCCGGAGAGGACGCTGAGTACAATATGTATATGCGTGCGGTGGAGTATCTTAAAACCAAGGGTTATGAGAGATACGAGATCTCGAATTTCTCCAAACGCGGATTTGCATCCCTGCACAATCTGAAATACTGGCACTGCGACGAATATCTCGGACTCGGCGCGAGCGCAAGTTCGTATTTCGAGGGACAGCGATTCGTGACCACCCGCGCTGTGCGCGATTATATTGACGGACTTGAAATTATTGACAGCAATATCGACATTGTAACCGCCTGCGACGATATCGGGTCAAAGGAGAGTATGGACGAATACGTTATGCTCGGAATGAGACTTGAGGAGGGAGTTAATATTGCCGATTTTGAGGACAGATTCAGTCTGTCTTTCCATGAGAAATACGGCAAGCTCCTTGACGAATACGTTGATGACGGATTCGTTATCGCAACACCTCAGAGCTACCGCTTCACTACAATGGGTATGTTCGTGTCGAATTATATTCTTTCGAGCATTCTCGACCTCGGGATCGACGACTGAAATACCAAACGGTAAATAATACCTACATCCGGTGCTTGACAAACAGAACACTATGGGGTACAATATTAATGCGGGAGATACCCGCTGACTGTAACGGAAAGGATAATATGGGCATACATTATGAATGAGAACGAAAAGAACATAAACGACGCCGCCGAGGGCGAACCCGAGATCGTGACTCTGCTTGATGAGAACGACGAGGAGATCCGCTTTGAACTGATCGGCGGATACAATGACAAAGGCGTGCAGTATTTTGCGCTGATCCCCGAGGGATCGGCTGACGAAGACGGCGGTTTTGAGGAATATATCATCCTCAAAAGCGTAAAAAACGCCGACGGCAGTGAAGAACTCGTTGAGATCGAGGACGATAAGGAATTTGACCGTATTGCCGCGATTTTCGACGATGCATTTGATGCCGAGTACGATTATGACGACGAAAACTGATTCCGCCGTCCGTCAGAATAACAGATTTGATTAGAATTTTTTAACCTCCCTGCTTAGTTTGTGATGTCCGATATTGGGACCTACACTTATATTGAGGGATCCGAATAAAGGATGCTCGGCGGCTGTTTTGCAGACCTCCCCGCGAAATGTCCGATTGACTTGTCTCGGCTTATCGCGGGACGTTGGGAGCAGTGATGCCAATGATAGGATCCCACCTTGCACGGCAGGGTTTCCTACTTCGGACACACGGCTCGGCGGGGCAGGCGGAGCCTGCTTTCTGATCCGGGGGCACGCCCCATACGCAACAAAAAAGGGATAATCGCGTGAGATGCTTTGAATGAAAAGGTTACAAAGGAGATGCGATCGCAGGGGGATTTTTGAAAAAATCCCCCCACACCCCCCAAAACTTTTGGAATTAAGTTAATGGAGTCGTTTATTTAGGTTCAGAACGGCACTTGACTCTGCGTCAAGTGCCGTTTCGACGTTGCGCCACCGCAACGTCTTTGGGTGCAGAATTCGGGTGGGCGGCGTTTCTTCTGTGGCGTTTATTCAATCTTCCTCTTTATACAAAGGAAAAACTGTTTCTTTTGTTTTTTCCAAAACTAAAAATTCAAAAAATGAATTTGCTATGGCAGGCAGAGCTTTTTTGTTCCGGGGGCAGGCGGAGACCGGGGGCACGCCCCCGACGTTAGGGGTGTCTCACTGACGTGATCCACCCCGTCATATCCGGCTCGGCAGCGGAAACGCCGCCGTTTTGGCATTAAGAATCAGTTGATACGCTTATTTATTTTTGCCAAAACCGCCGGATATTGCGCAAAACAGTGGGTTCCCGACCACTGTTTTGCGGAAATCCTTCCCGCGCGTCTCCCCCATCCGCGCGCGGCGGCAAAAATGCCCGCCGCCGCGCTTGTTTAGAATAATGCCGCACACGATGTGCGGCATTGCTTTTATTCAGTTACATCGTAGGGCAGGCAGGCAGAGCCTGCACATTAGTATAAATCTTTCAAAAACAAAAGCAGTTTTTTACAACTCTATTTTGGGGAAAGACCATAGAAATGCTTTTTCCTTTGAATAAAGAGGATAATTGAATAACCGCAACAGAAGAAACGCAGCCCACCCGAATTATGCGTCCAAAGACGTTGCGGGGGCGCAACGTCGAAAGGGGTGTCTCACTTACGTGATCCACCCCTGCAAATCCTGCTCGGCGAATGAAATTCGCCGTTTTGGCACAAAAATAATGGAAATTCGTTTGTTTTCTGTGCCAAAACCGCAGGATATTGCTCAAAAACGGCGGCTCCTGCCCGCCGTTTTTGACTTGCTGTCTCTATGAGACAGCAAGTTCTGAACCAAAATAAACGAATACTTTAATTTAATACCAAAAGTTTTTGGGGGTGTGGGGGGATTTTTTCAAAAATCCCCCCACAAACGCGTTTCCTTTGTAATCTTTTCATTCAAAGAGTCCACCACAAACGTTCTCTTTTATGATTATTCCATTCCAAGCGTCATTTGCGAACGCTTTTTTTCGTTGTTCTACTGTGCGACGACGAATTCCCAGACAACGGAGTCACCGGGAGCGAGGACAACAGCGCCGGCACTTTTGGGTGGTCTTACTCCGTTCACGGTATAGGTCCAGCCGGAGGCGGGACCGGCGTCGAATTCGGCAGTTGAGCCGATAGCGCGGACATAGACGGACTTACCGGATCCGGTGGAATCAATTTTGATCGAGCGGATTCCGCACGCCCACGTGAGTGCATCAAAAGCGGTCGAATCCGCGGAGATATTGACGGAAATGGCGTTTATCTCAACAAATTCCGGCAATAATTCTTTTGCTTGGTCGGAAACACGAACGGTGACGGTGACGCTGCCGACGGCTGCGGAATCTGCAGGTTGAGTTTGTCTGGCATAGTATTCGTCGGGGGTTTCGATATTTAGCAGAAAAGACAGCAGGATCAGAATACCGGCGGCGGCTGCGGCGCAGGCGGCATTTTTTGCCGTTAGTTTTCCGCGGGCGGCTTTTACCGTGAGGAAAACAGCGAGGAAGAGTATAATTATAATTGCGATCGGGAGTCTGATTTTCTGCCAGATAGTTCTGCCGTTGGTGTGGGGAAGATCATCATTAACGTCTGACGATTCAGACATATCGCCATTATTATCGGAAGATGCTGTGCTGTCGGCTGATGGATAATCAAGCGGCAGTGTGGGAGCGTCGGAAAAATCGTAAAATGCCGGATCTCCGCGCCGCTGACGCATCAGGGCGACGAGGGCGCAGAGCACCTGCGCGGTGGCGGCGTGATTTTCGCCGCCGCCTTTTGTATGTTCAAAACCGCCGGAAGGCAGACGGTATTTTTCAATGGCATCGAGGAGTGTCACGCCGTCTTTGACGAATCGCGGATCGGAAAGAGGATCCGTACCGAGAGCGGCGAGGGCGATCGTGACCTGAGCGGCACTTTCGGAATTTTCCGTTCCGTAACTGTAAAAGTCCCCGTCGGGAAGTTGTGACGAGGACAGAAAATCAAGGGCGGAATCCACGGCGGAGCGGACGCGGGGATCGGTGTTATACTGCGGAGCGAGTGCCTGCACCGCCATAGCGGTCACATCCGGATTTGCGGATGAGCCGCTGACTGCCCACCCGCCGCCGGAAATTTCCATTTTCAGGAGTTTTTCGGTAATATCGGCAAGAGCGTCCCCGACGCTGCGGGTGTTATTCATCAGGATCATTCCCCAGATAAGGCTCATTACGCCTTGTTTCCCCGTGGTTTCGGAGATCTCGGAACTTATGAGGCGGGAAATATCACGTTTTCCTTCGGTATCGGTGACGCCGCAGGCGAGCAGGGCAGCTGTACGTCGCTGACGTTCAACGTAAGATGCGGATTTTCCGATATTATCCCGTACAACCCTGCAAATCAGGGAATCGGCGTAATCGCAAAGGGACACGGTGATATCCTTATTTCCCGTCTGACGGGCGAGGGCGATGGCGTACCAATCCGTCGTATTTCCCGCGCCGGCGCAGAGCCATTTTCCGATGTCTTCTTCGGGGGAGAGGGCAATCTTTCCGGCGATGATCCCCTCTGTCATCTCAGCGATTCGTTCGTCGGGAGATTTTTCATTTGCGGGGATCTGTGAGGCAAAAACCGGAAAAACCGGCAAAAAAACCGAAATGGCAAGGAAAAATGCTGAAAATAATGCTGTGAATCTGATCGAAACTGCTCTCATTATTAATTTTCATCAGGCTTACGGCGTATGGAAAGGGCGAAAACTGCAGAAATTGCAATTACAGCCGCAGGGATTGCCGCGGAGCCGCAGCCGCTGCTGTCCTTATTTGCGGCTTTGTTGATGACGTAAGCGGGGGGGACAATGGTCATTTTTTGGCACACTGCGCTGATGACATTGCTGCCTTCATTAAGAAGTGATGTTTTTACCGAGGCATTGCCGTCGGCGTCGGTGGTTATCCCCGTGGATTTTCCGTTCAGCGTTATTTCGGCGTCCGCGACTGGGGCGGTGACGGGATTCCAATCGGCATCGAAGCCGACGGATTTGAGAGTCATTCTTATTGTGTCGTCATTGTTTTCCGCGATCTCAAAAAACGTGTAAACGTCGGAATAAGCGGCAGTATCGGAGTACGCGAATGCATTGACGCGATCCTTGTCCGCGACGGGTGCGGCAAGTGATGCCGCCGAAGAATCGTTGAGATAATATCCGTAAGCTCCGCCGTTCTCGATTCCCCAGAGTTTTGTCATGGAGATGCCGTATTCGGTTATGACCGATCCATAACCGGCGGCGGCGCCGCCGTCGAATTTCGCGTCGTGGGCGCAGATGAGAGCGTCATTTATGGTGAGCACTCCGTCCTTGTCCGCATCGGTGACGGCGATTTTTTCCAGGGCGAGTTTCAACTCTCCGGCGGCGACGGTGACGAAAACGGTCACCTCTCCGGTGCTTGATGTCATGTCAGACTTTTCTCCGGACTCTGCCGCTGAGGCAAAAGCGGAAAAAACGGAAAGGGTACAAAGGGTGAATGTGAGTATGACAGCGGTGAAAATCACAGCCGCGCGTGTTGTTTTGTTTGTTTTTTTCATGGAAAATACCTCTTGTGTTTTAAAAAAATGTAAATTTGTTTTTGCGGACAAGCGTCCGGAGTACGTCACACGTGCCGTTTATTGCGTAATTATATCATTTTTGGGGGGAATTGTCAAGACCTCCGCGGGGTGCGCGGGTGTGTGCGCGTGTCACCTATTGCCAAAAAAATAAAAAAGAAACAAATTACTTATTGAATTTTTGAGTGATATATAGTATAATAATTCTGTATTTGAATTTTATTTTATCAATATAAAAATTCGCCAATTATTTATTCAGGGGTAACCGGCAATGAACAGAACGAGTATCGGTTTTGACAATGAAAAATATCTCAAACTGCAATCCGAACGGATCAGAGAGCGTATTGCCCATTTCGGGGACAAGCTGTATCTCGAATTCGGCGGCAAGTTGTATGACGATTATCACGCTTCCCGCGTGCTTCCGGGGTTTCAGCCGGACAGTAAGATGAAAATGCTTCTCGAACTGAAAGATCAGGCGGAGATTATCATTGTCGTTAATGCCGGTGACATTGAGAAAAACAAAAAGCGCGGAGATCTCGGCATCACCTATGACGCCGATGCTCTGCGGCTGATCGATGTTTTCCGCCACTTCGGACTTTATGTCGGAAGCGTAGTGCTGACCTGCTATCAGTCACAGCCGGCCGCCCGTGCCTTCCGTCAGAAACTTGAAGAGCAGGGAATCCGCGTCTACCGTCATTACCCGATCGAAGGTTATCCGTCCAATGTTGAACTTATCGTTTCCGAGGACGGATACGGAAAGAACGATTATATAGAGACCGAGCGTTCGCTTGTAGTTGTTACCGCCCCGGGACCGGGAAGCGGAAAGATGGCGGTGTGTCTGTCGCAGGTATATAACGACAACGTGCGCGGCATCCGCTCCGGATATGCCAAGTTCGAGACTTTCCCGATCTGGAATCTTCCCCTCCGTCACCCCGTGAATATTGCCTATGAGGCGGCGACCACCGACCTCAACGACGTGAACATGATCGACCCATTCCACCTTGAAGCGTACGGTGAGACGACGGTCAATTACAACCGCGACATTGAGATCTTCCCCGTGCTTGCCGCGACCTTCGAGCGTATCTACGGTGAATGTCCCTACAAATCCCCCACGGATATGGGAGTCAATATGGCAGGCTACTGCATCACCGACGACAAAGTGGTGCGCCATGCCGCCAACTGTGAGATAATCCGCCGTTACTACAATGCTCTTTGCGCCGTGAAGCGCGGAGATATCAGCCGCGACGCTCTTTATAAGCACGAACTTCAAATGAAGCAGGCGGGGATCTCTCCCGCCGACCGTCCCGTGATATCCGCCGCAATTGATAAGCGGGACGAGACGGGCGAGCCTGCCGCCGCTATCGAACTCCACGACGGAAGGATCATCACCGGAAAGACTTCAAAACTTCTCGGTGCCACCTCGGCGATGCTCATCAATGCAATGAAGGCTCTTGCGGGGATCGACGACAGCGTGCATCTGATCTCCCCCAGCGTACTCGAACCCGTACAGCATCTGAAAGTCGAGCATCTCGGCAATCACAACCCGCGTCTGCACACCGACGAGGTGCTGATCGCCCTGTCCGTGTGTGCGGTGACATCCGCAGAAGCGGAAGCCGCGATTGATGCTCTCGGAGGACTGCGCGGATGCGACGCCCACTCCACCGTCATTCTTTCTCAGGTGGACGAGAATCTGCTGAAAAAACTCGGCATAAACGTGACTTACGAGCCGGTTTATCAGACAAAAAAACTTTACCACAAGAACTGATCACCCGGAAACGGAGGTAAATGATGAATTATAATTACAATTCTTCTACTTCGGCATCGCGTCAGACTGCTCCCCGCCGCCGTCCGGCGGACAAGGACAGTTCCGAACTTCTGACGAGAGATCTGATCTACGCCGCCGCCTTTATTCTTGCCATCTTCTATTTTGAGATCGTGTTCAGACTTGCACGCGGAGGCACGATATTCAACCGCAGTTTTGCCTACACGTCACTTTTCTCGTTTTCGGCGGGACTTATTCTTGCCGTCCTCTGCTCGTTTTTCAGCGAGAAAGTCAATTATATACTGACGCTTGTCATGATTTCTTTCCTCGGCGTTTACTACTGCGTTCAGCTGGTCTATGTCAATTTCTTTCAGAACGCATTCTGCTGGGAACAGCTTGCTTCCGCGGGGGATGCCACTCAGTTCATCGGAAATACCATGACGGAGATCTGGAAGGCTCTCCCCATAATAATCCTGCTTCTCGCGCCCGCGGTCCTGTTCGGGATCTTCGGTCTGAAAAAATTCAAGGTCAGAAAAATGGATTGGCCCGTGCGTATAGCCGCCGCGCTGATATCCGTTCTGTTCTTTATTGCAGGTGTGGGCTTTGTAAATATCCACACCGATCCTCTTGACGACAAATACTATTATTCTTCCGATTTCAGTATGGACGAGAATATAAACCGTTTCGGCGTTCTTACCGCCATGAGACTGGATACGAAGAATATCCTCGGACTCTATAAATTCGAGGAAACGCCCGTTGACACAATTGACAATCCCTTTGATACCACAAAACCCACAGTTCCGGATGATACCACAACACCCACCGTGATCACGTCGGAGGGCGGTGTGAGGTATCTGTCGATCCCCGATCCCATTTATACCGATATCGTGAACACCTATGAGGTGAAAACGAATTCCTCCGGCGGTCTTTATATCGACGCCGAGGATAAGACCGGCAAGCCGGTGACGGTTATGCTCAAAGAGGATGCCTCCGGAAATCTTGATATCGTAGGGGATAATCCGTTTGACGTGGACACCTCGCCGAACGTGATGAATATCGACTTCGAAACTCTGATCCAGAATTCATCGGGAAATCTGCAGAAGGCGCACAACTGGTTCAGCCAGCGTACTCCCACCAACAAAAACGCCTATACGGGAATGTTCAAGGGCAAAAATCTGATTTATATTACCGTTGAGAGCTGGGCTCCGGCGGCGATAAACGAGAAACTGACCCCCACCCTCTGGAAAATGAAGACCGAAGGCTTCATATTTGATAATTATTACTGCTCACTGTGGGGCGGAAGCACTGCCACCGGCGAATACGCCAACATCACCGGAAACTTCTATAACAGCTCACAGTGCCTCAAAAAGAGCGGATCGACACTTGAAAAATTCACTCTCGGAAATGTGCTGAAGGCTGACGGATACAAGTGCTATGCTTTCCACGACTGGACGGCAACGTATTACAGCCGCGATATCTCGCATCCGAACTTCGGATATAATTATTACGGTACCGTGTATCAGGCTAAGGGAAATTACCCGGGAACCAAAGGGTGGAATGTGGAATTCACCCGCGCGTGGCCGCTGTCGGATTACGAACTTGCCGTGAATACAACGTCGTTCATCCCCACCGACGGATCGCCGTTCCACATTTACTATATGAGCGTTTCGGGACATCCCTATCAGACCTTCGCCGGAAACCGACAGGCAGGCAGACACAAGATGGACGTTATGAATGCCAATCTCGGATACACCGATACGAATGCTCTTGCCTTCATTTCCGCTCAGTATGAGGTGGAACTGATGGTGGCGAAACTCTGCGAGGATCTTGAAGCGAAGGGAATCCTTGACGATACCGTGTTTGTAATGGCACCGGATCACTTCCCCTATCAGATCAGCGAGGTCAAAGAAGACAATATCAAGACCCTTGCCGCGCTGTACAATCTGCCCGAGACGGACATTTATTCAAATCCTGATCTTTATAAAGCACCTCTGATCATCTGGTCGCCGTCAATGAAGCACGAGATAAAGGTGGATAAGGTATGTTCCGCCATAGATATTCTGCCGACGGTGCTGAATCTGTTCGGAGAGGAATATGATTCACGGCTGATCATTGGACACGATATTCTTTCTGACTGTGAGGGATTCGTGCCGCTGAATATGAGCAACGCGGATGCGAACGTGTCGTCGAGCAACAACTGGATCACCGATTACGGAGTGTATATCAGCAAGACGAAGACGTTTACGCCGAAGGCGGGAACGAATTTTGACGGAACGCAGGTACAGCAGTATATCAATTACGGATGCAGTACTCTTGCGAATATGAGAACGTATTCGTTCTATATTCTTGAAAACGACTATTACCGCAAAGTCTTCAAATAAGCATCGCACCGACACAACGGGCTGTCGCATTAAGACAGCCCGTCAAAAACGGCGGTCAGGAGCCGCCGTT
>JAKSOD010000046.1 GCA_024405755.1 Clostridia bacterium | reverse complement strand
TCATTTGCCGAGCAGGATTTGCGGGGCTGGATCACGTAAGTGAGACAGCCCCTTATTCTATTTCAATAGCTCAACTGCGTTGTGTAGATTACGAATCATTACCGTACCGCTGCCGTCAGCCTGCTCACCGTCAAGAGACCATTGAGTTCCGCACGGCATTTCAAATGTGACAGACGAGGCACGGAAAAATGTGATCATTTCATTGTTTTCAAGATTGGATGTAACCACGGCGTTTACGATCTGATTGAATTCCCCGGTATTTTTCGGCATACGCACGAGCAGGATCTCAAATTCACCGTCGTTGAGTTTGACCATACTTTCGGAGAGTTTGACGATACCGCCGACCGAATAGGTGTTTGCCACTCCGCCGAAGGCGTAATCATCTTCGTATTTTGTCCCGTCGGCACAGCTGCAAACGGCGTGAATGGGTTTTATTGAGAAGAAATCCTTTACTCCTTCGAGAACATAAGCAAAGTGACCGAGAATGTTTTTAATATTCTGAGGCGCGCTGTAAGATGAAGCGGTAAAAGCACCGAAAGAGGCAATATAAGAGAAACTGCGGTCATCACCGAATGTGCCGATATCAATGGGATACGTTACACCGTTTTTCAGACTGACGGCGGCAGAGGCTGCCGCTGCGGGAAGTTCCAGCGGGATTCCGAGTCCCGAAGCAAAGTCGTTGGTGCTTCCTGCCGGGATATAACCGACGGGAATTTTTCTTCCGGAGGATATGATCCCGGCGATCACTTCATTGAGCGTTCCGTCACCTCCGCAGCAGAAAACGGCGTCGTAACGGTTTGATTTTGCGGCGGTTCGGGCAAGAGTCGTGGCGTGACCGCGTCTTTGGGTAAGTCTTATTGTGGTAATAATCCCCGCCGATGACAATTTTTCGACGATATCATAAAGTGCGTCGTGGGCGCGGAGTTTACCGGAAACGGGATTGATGATCAGGAGAATGTTTTTCATTTGATTTTTTAACCTCCTTGCAGAGATACGTAAACATAAAGTATTTTATTGATTATTATCTATTATCGTCGGCATAAAAATCACGCACAGCGGAAAGGTATTCGTCATAAGTCAGCAGAAAACGCAGGGCGGAGAGAAACGCCTTGGCATTCATCCCGGACGGAAGTCCGAAACGTGAGCCGAAAACGTCTCTTCTTGCGGAACTTTCCGGGATTCCGGTGAATCCGTCGCGGAAAAGATCGGCGGCAGAGAGGGGGTTATCCGCATTGTGAACAACGGCATAGTCTTTTTCGGCGGAATATGGCATAAAAAGATCATACAGAAGATCCGTTTCCATTCCTTCAACGCCGAGAACGCCTTCGGCGGACGGGGCGGATTTTCGCTTCTCTTTCCCGTTTATGCGTGGGACGTATAGGCGTATTATTTTTTCGGGAGGCAGAATACCGCTGACGTGGGAGCGGATCACTCCTCCGGCTCCATCCGGATCGGTAAGAACTATAACGGGCGTTTTTGCTGCCAACGCCCTTAACAGCGCGCGTTTTTCGTTATTTTTGAATATCCCGAAGCCGTCCGTGGTAATGATTTTTGCATCAATAACGGAAGAAAGCCGGAGACGGTCATATTTTCCTTCCACGATAACGGGATAGGGAATCTTGATTCTTTCACGTTTCATTTTTTGTGTGTCAGTCTTTCAATACGGAAAAGATAAGCACCGCAGTACCGAGGACGATACGGTATACGGCAAAACCGAGGAAGGTGTGTTTTTTAACAAAATCGGTGAGGAAGCGGATAACGCAAAGGGAAACAATAAAGGCAGTGACCGTTCCGGCGACTAGAGTGAGCCATGCGGCGGCGGGGACAGAGACGGATGAATCACATATGTACACGGCAAAGCCTGCGATCTTCACAAGACTTGCGCCGACCATAACGGGTATTGCCATAAAAAATGAAAATTCAGCCGCAGTTCCGCGGTCGAGTCCGGCAAACAGTCCTCCGAGGATGGTCGATCCCGATCTTGATGTGCCTGGAATCAGCGAAAAAGTCTGAAAAGCACCGATTTTCAGTGCATCACACGGAGAAACGGAAAAAACCGAGTCGCACTGCGGTTTCTTCATTACACGGCGTTTTTCTGCGATAATGAAGAATATGCCCCAAATGATCAGAGCCGCGGCTACAACCGCCGGAGTATAAAGCCACCCGTCAATGTCGCGTCCCGTTATCTTTTCGATAATGGCATCAAGCACAGTACCGGCAAATGCGGCAGGAAGGGAGGCGAGCAGGATAAGTCCCCATAGTTTTACGGCGGTGCCGCGTTCCGACGGTCGGAGAAGCGGAGAGAAAAGCCGATCACGGCAGATCACTGCAACGGCGGCAACGGCTCCGAGTTGTATCACCACGTCGAACAGTTCGGAAAACTCAGCGCAGAAGACAGGATCCGGACTTACGTTCAGCCGGAGAAACTCTTCAAGGAGAATGAGATGTCCCGTGGAACTCACGGGGAGCCATTCGGTAATGCCTTCAAGGATTCCGTATGCCACGGATTTGATAAATTCAATAAAAAGCGTCATAAAAAGCCTCACTTACGGAAATGATCGCGGATGAATCCGGAAATAATCGGCTTTCAACGTCTTTTTTTGAGTCTTGATTTTTTTTACTCGCCCGCTCTGATAATATCTCCTTCGGTCACGGTGAAGGGGACGCGGGTGTAATACGTCATTGATGGGTGAGGGGTACTGTCTATCGGTATGCCATCCGAATCGTAAAGTTCGGTTATTGAAAAAGCTCTGCCCACATTGTGAGGGGAGAGAAGTTCGGCGGTATCACCGAGGCACATCTTGTTGCGCTGGGTGAAACGGTATATTCTGCCGTTTGCATTCTGCGCTTCTATTCCTTTCGGAAGAGGTTCGCCGTCTGCGGCGGCAACGGCAAGATAGGCTTTTTCCCTGACATAACCGGGACGAGTCACAAGTTGAGGATCAACCGCGGGAGCACCGAAGTAAAAACCCGTGCAGTATTCTCTGTGCGAAACCGAGCAGAGTTCGCGCATAAGTGCGGGATCGACCTTGTATTCTTCCGGATCACCGCCTGAGGCAGCAAAATCGGCGCAGGCGTCAACCGCCATACGGTAGGCGTTGGTTACCACGGCAGTGTAATATGCGGATTTCATTCTCCCCTCGATCTTAAAAGAGGATATTCCCGCTGCGGCAAGTTTCCCTATGTGCTCGATCAGGCACATATCCTTTGATGACATAATGAAAGTGCCGAGAGAATTTTCTTCGATCGGTATCGGAAAATCGGGGCGTTTTTCCTCATAAAGAGTGTAATTCCAGCGGCACGGCTGCGCGCAGGCACCTTTATTGGCATCACGTCCGGTAAGCATATTGGAAAGCATACATCTTCCGCTGTATGATACGCACATTGACCCGTGAACAAAGGCTTCAATCTCGATCTCATCGGGAAGGGCTGCGCGGATGGCACGGATCTCGTCAAGGGTGAGTTCCCTTGCAAGGACCAGACGTGAAGCACCGAGTGCGGTGTAGGCAAGGGCGGCACGCGGACTGCAGATGCTTGCCTGAGTGGAGATGTGTATGCAGGCATCCGGTATTATCTCGCGCAGGAGTGAGATAACTCCGAGGTCGGCGGCGATAAAGGCGTCGATCCTGCTGTCGGGGTCAAAACGGGAAAGTGCGCGGAAATATTCCGCAAGGCGAGGGTATTCGCCGCCGTGAGGAAGAGTATTGACGGTAAGAAAGAGCTTTTTTTGGCGGGTGTGAACGTATTTTGCCGCTTCGCGGAGTTCATCAAGAGAAAAATTGTCCGCAGCGGAGCGCATACCGAATTCGTGACCGGCAAGATATACTGCGTCGGCTCCGAATCTGATCGCCGCAAGCATTTTTTCGTAATTGCCGGCAGGGGAGAGGATCTCCGGACGTGAAAAAGAGGGTTTTATCATTTATTTTATGTTCTCTTTATCTTTTTTCATTTATTTCAGAGTTTTTGATGTTTATCTTGCTTTTTCTGTTATTCGCCGTTTTGACCGTCGTCACCCATTTTCGGCGGGCGAAAATCAATACGGCACACGTTTTCTTCCTTGATGCTGATCTGCGGGATCATCACGGGCGGCACTCCCGCCGCCGAGGTCACGGTGACACAAAGAGCGCGAATGAAGGGAAAAAGTTCGCGGAAGGTTTCAACATGAATAGTTTCGCGGCTCATATCCGGCGGGCAGGAGAATACTCCTATCTCCGTGGCGGTAAAGCGGAATTTTTCCGGGTCACTTTTGTCCTCGGCGACAACGCTCATTTCCGCACGGGCTATGTTCGGAGCAGGATAATGAAGATTATGTTTGAAGCTGAATCCGAGTTGAATAGTTGAATTCGGTTCAAGTTTGTTGATAAAACTAATATTTTCGGCGCGAACTGCCTTTAATTCTACACTGTTTTCCATTTTTTGTTCCCCTGTCGGTAAATTATATGCAGGCGATGAAAAGCCATGAAAGAAGTGTCTGTACAAGAGGAGTCATAAGACCGGAATAGTTCTTCTCAATGATAGTCCAGATGAGAGAGATGCCTGCGGCAACGAAGATAAAGACGCCGAGAGTATGGCAGACGGAAGAGTTGATGCGGCAGAGCCCCATAATTCCCGCAATAAACATGATAACTCCAACCACGGCGGTGAGGATCGATGCAAGATCCATGGCGAATATGATCTCAAATGTTTTCTGAACGGACCCTGAACCGAAGGCGGTATGTACGGTGTCAAGGATCGATCCTGCACCGAGCACGATATAGATTATGCTGATGACGATACGGATAATGTTATCTTTGTTTTTCTTTTTTGAAGCCATAATATGTTCCTTTCGGCGTTCGGAATTGTATCGGTTAAAATAAGATAATATTTTATAGTATATTTTACATCACAGTATGTGTAATGTCAAGCAATTCTTTCCCGAAGAAGTCGGGAAGGAGAAAAATACCTGTCCTGAAATTATCAAGAATGGTGTGTGTGAGTGCATATTGCCCTTGACAATTATGCATCTGTGTGATAAAATATATGATATATGAGTGTACGTATACGTGCCTCATTATAAATATATCTGAAAAAAGAAGAAGGAGGTGCAATATGAGCGAATTGTTAAAAGTGATTCTCGGCTGTGCGGGCGGACTTATAGTCGGTGCGCTGATCGGGATTTTTGTGGGAATTCTTATCCGCAAGGGAATAGCGGAAAAGAAACTCGGGATCGCCGAGGAACGCGCAAAAAAGATCGAGTCCGACGCAAAGGTTCAGGCTGCAGTCGAATCAAAGAAAATGATAGTTGATGCTCAGAAAGAGATCAACCAGCTGCGCAGTGACACAGAGCGTGAGATCAAGGAACGCCGCAGCGAAGTATCCAGGTCCGAGAGGCGTCTTGCCCAGAAGGAAGAAAACCTTGACAAGAAAACCGAACAGCTCGAACGCAAGAACGAGCAGCTCGACAAGAAACTCAAAGAGAACGATACCGTGCGCGAGCAGATCGAACAGGCTCTCGAACAGCAGAAGAAAGTACTCGAACAACTGTCGGGTCTTACCGCAGAAGAAGCAAAAGCTGAACTGCTTGCAAGTCTTGAATCCAAGACAAAATTCGAGTTTGCACAGCGTATGAGCGAACTTGAAGAACAGTTCAAGGACGAAGCCGACGAAAAAGCGAGAAATATCATATCTCTTGCGATCCAGCGCTGTGCCGCAGATCACGTCGCCGAAGCGACCGTTACGGCAGTGCCGCTGCCCAGTGAGGAAATGAAGGGACGCATTATCGGCCGTGAAGGACGGAATATCCTGAAGCTTGAAACGCTGACGGGAGTTGAACTGATAATAGACGACACACCCGAGGCAATCACTCTGTCGGGATTTGATCCCGTAAGACGCGAAGTCGCAAGACTTGCTCTTGAAAAACTCATATCGGACGGACGTATCCATCCGGCACGCATCGAAGAAATGGTAGAAAAGGCACACCGCGAGGTTGATGCCGGAATCAAGCAGGCAGGAGAGAGAGCGACCTTTGAGGTCGGAGTCCACGGACTCAATCCCGAACTTGTCAAACTGCTCGGCAGACTGCGTTACAGAACGAGTTACGGGCAGAACGTACTCAAACACTCCGTTGAGGTTGCATATCTTGCGGGTATGATGGCAGACGAACTCGGTGCCGATGCCGCAACGGCAAGACGCGCCGGACTTCTCCACGATATCGGAAAGGCGTTCCCACACGATGTGGAAGGTACGCACGTTCAGATCGGCGTAAATGCCGCAAAGAAGTATAAGGAGAGCCGTGAGGTTATCCACGCAATTGAAGCACACCATAACGACGTTGAGCCGAAGAGCATTATCGCCGTGTTGGTACAGGCGGCAGACGCTATCTCCGCAGCGAGACCCGGCGCGCGCCGTGAGGATCTTGAAAACTACATCAAGCGTCTTGAAAAACTTGAGGAGATCGCAAAAGAATTCCCCGGAGTTGATAAGGCGTTCGCAATTCAGGCGGGACGCGAGATCCGCGTGATGGTCAAGCCCGAAGAGGTCAACGACGAGGGTATGAAGGTTATCGCCCGCGATATGGCTCAGAAGATCAAAGAAGAGGTCAAGTATCCCGGACAGATCAAGGTCAACCTGATCCGTGAATCCCGTGCCGTGGATTACGCAAAGTAATTTCCGGTAAAAAACGCATTTTTCATTCTCCCGCAAGGGATTTTCATAGAATTGATATAAAACCCCGAAGTAATTGATCGCGCACGTAAGTGCCTTGATATATACCATAGAGTTTGGTCAATTGGTATGAATTATAATTGATGCTGTCGGAAAACTCAATCAGGAGTTTTTCCGACAGCATCTTTCCTTTATATTGAAATCCCACGGATTTTGTGGTATACTCATATAGAAAAACAAAAGAAAAAACTGAAAGCGAAAAACAGAAAATGTCAAGACCATATGCAGAATTTACCGTAAGTCAGAAGGCGGAGCGTTCGCTTCGCTCAGGTCACCCGTGGGTCTATGCCGACGAGGTGCGTGGTGTCGCCGGAGAGTATTCCGGAGGTGATATCGTTGATGTGATCAGCGAAAAAGGACGGTGGCTCGGAGCGGGATTCGTCAATGACGAATCAAAGATCAGAGTGCGTCTTGTGTCGCGCAATGCCAACGATAAATTTGATGAGAATTTCTGGGAGAGGCGTATACGTTACGCAGTTTCATACAGAAAGACTGTCATGGGGAGTCTTGATACATGCCGGCTGATCTATGGTGAAGCGGACAGTTTCCCCGGATTTACCGTGGATAAGTATGAAGATCTTCTGGTCACGCAGGTACTTTCTCTCGGAGTTGAAGTACGCAAGGATATGCTTTATCGGATACTTATCCGGGTACTGGCGGAAGAAGGACAGAATGTGCGCGGTATCCTTGAAAGATGTGACGTACCCGTGCGGAAAAAGGAAGGACTTGAAGAATACAAAGCATTTTACCGTGCTGACGGTATCCCCGCTCCCGAAAAGGGAGAAGATGCCGAAGCAAGAGCTGCAAAGGTCACGATACTTGAAAACGGACTTTATTATGACATTGACTGTCTGAACGGTCAGAAGACCGGATATTTCCTCGATCAGAAATTCAACCGCGCTGCCGCCGCACGTATCGGACGGGGACTGAATGTACTTGATTGTTTCTGCAATATAGGAGGATTTTCCCTCAACTGTGCTGCGGGCGGTGCGGCACACGTGACAGGAGTGGATATTTCCGAACTTGCCGTTGCCGCGGCACGGGCGGGAGCAAAGAAGAACGGACTGACGGAAAACTGTGAATTTGTTGCAGCCGATGTGTTTGATATGCTTACAGACCTTGCTTCCTGCGGAAAGAAACCGTACGATTTCATTATTCTTGACCCTCCTGCGTTTACCAAGAGCCGTGAAACTGCTAAAGATGCCTACCGTGGGTATAAAGACATCAATCTGCGGGCAATGCGTGCACTTCCGCGCGGAGGATACCTTGCCACTTGTTCGTGTTCTCATTTTATGACAGATGAAATGTTCCGGCAAATGCTGACCGAAGCGGCGGCAGATGCCTCCGTTTCTCTGCGGCAGATCGAACAGCGGCTTGCCGCACCGGATCATCCTGTTCTGTGGGGCGTTCCCGAAACGGAATATCTGAAATTTTACCTGTTTCAGGTCGTTTGACGGATAAAATGGGCTGTTTAAAAACTCGATGTTTTTAAACAGCCCTGCAAAATACCGGTCGGAAACCCGGGATTTTGTGCGATCTTTTTCAATTATCTCTTTGTCTGTGCCTCAACAAGGCGTTCGCCGCAGTAGGTCTTGCGGAGAAGCGGCTTTTCGATTTTTCCGGTAGGATTGCGCGGAACTTTTGCAAAAATGATTTTGCGGGGACGTTTGTATCTTGGCATACCCATGCAAAAGTTTTCGATTTCCTGCTCGGTGGCAGTGTGATCGGGTTTAAGTTCGATAATGGCGGCGGCAATTTCGCCGAGTCTCTTGTCGGGCAGACCGATTACGGCAACGTCTTTTACGGCGTCGTGTTCCCGGATAAAGTCCTCGATCTGAACGGGATAGAGGTTTTCGCCTCCGGTGATAATGACGTCTTTTTTACGGTCGACAAGGTAAATGAAACCTTCCTCGTCTTCCTTTGCCATATCTCCGGTGCAGAGCCATTTACCGCGAATGGTCTCGGCAGTGGCTTCGGGGTTTTTGTAGTAGCACTTCATTACACCGGGACCGGAAACGAGTAATTCACCGACTTCACCGCGCGGAACGGTATTGCCGTGCTCGTCAACGATAGCCGTTTCCCAGAGGTATCCGGCTTTTCCGATCGCGCCGACGTGATCAATGTTTTCAACTCCGAGGTGAACACAGCCGGGACCTATGGATTCGGAAAGACCGTAGTTTGTGTCATACTGATGGTTGGGAAATACTTCTTTCCAGCGGCGGATCAGGCTCGGCGGCACGGGCTGTGCGCCTATATGCATAAGTCTCCATGCGGAGAGATCGTATTTTGATAGGTCAATGTCACCGCGATCAATGGCATCAAGAATATCCTGCGCCCACGGCACGAGCAGCCAGACGATCGAGGCGTGTTCCTCGGAAGCGGCGCGGATTATCCATTCGGGAGTCACTCCTCGGAGAAGTACGGCACGGCTGCCGGAGAGCAGTGAGCCGAACCAATGCATTTTTGCACCGGTGTGATAAAGCGGAGGAATGCAGATAAATACGTCGTCGTGAGTCTGACCGTGGTGAGCCTGCTCGGTACGGCAGGAATTGATCAGTGCGTGGTGATCGTGAAGTATCGCCTTCGGGAATCCGGTCGTTCCGGATGAGAAGTAAATTGCAGCGTAATCATCTTCAGTCAGTGTATCTGTGATCTCCGGGCGGGAGCTTGACGCTGCGTCGGCGAGGAAAAGAAGATCCTCGGCAAAATCGGGTTTTTCAGCCGCGGATCCGGCAAAGAAAAGACCGTTCAGGCTGCCGATCTGCGGCAGAATATCGCCGACACGTCCGATAAATTCCTCACCGAAAATGAGTATGCTCGAATCGGACAGATCAAGACAGTATTTTATCTCGTCGGCTGTATAGCGGTAATTCATGGGAACGGCGAGTGCGCCGGTTTTAAGTATACCGAAGTAAATCGGCAGCCATTCGAGGCAGTTCATAAGCAGAATGGCAATTTTGTCGCCTTTTTTTACTCCGCGTGAGATGAGAAAGTTAGCAATTCGGTTTGCTCGGGCATCGAATTCCCCCCACGTAAGTTCGCGGCGGGCGCGTGGGTCTGTGCCTTCCTCGATGAGTTTGAACTCCTGCCATTTGGTTTCATTCTGAGAACGCAGGCCGGGATTCAGTTCGACGAGTGCAACTTCACCCTCAAATTTTTTCGCGTTGTTCTGAAGCAGATCTGTGATGATCATTTTTGTTTTCCTTTCTTTTCTGGAGGTTGCCGTGTTCCGGAAAAACAAAAAACCCCGGAACAACGAACGTTGATTCCGAGGGCGGGGGAATGACCCACGCGGTACCACCTCAATTCACCGTAACCTTGCGGAATACGGTCTTGCGGACACATCCGGAAAAAGCGGAAATGTCCCTGCGCTGGAACGGGCGCACCCGTCGCCGCCTACACCTTCCCGACCTTGCGGTGGGGAGTTTCGGGGCGCGGCTCACGGAATGTATTCGGTATCGCACTGATGCACCGTCTCGCACCGTCCGACGGCTCTCTGCGGCATTTTTGCGGCCTACTTGTTTCCGGTCATAGCTTTTATTAAAAAGGATTATACCACCGGCGTGGGAGTTTGTCAAGTGGAAAACTGAATTTTTTTGACAGATAAACACAAAAGCAGCAGAAAACATCTACAAATAATACGGACGGATTAACGCAGTGACTTTATACATACTTTTTGTTCTGACGCTTGTCAGAATTCTGCCCCGGGCTGTTTTGGCGGCGGGATATACGTTTGGGTGCGGATGATGTCAAAATTTTCAACACCGAAAGCATTGTTTTAAAAAAACAGTTATTTGTTACCGAGTACAACATCAACATAAAGCGGATAGTGATCTGAAAGCTTGATGTAAAAATACGGTCTTGCATGATCAAAAGTCAGGACTTTCGTTCCGCAGGAATTTTTAAGGATTATGTGGTCGATCGCTTTTCCTTCATATGGTTCGTTGGCGGTTTCTCTTGCGAATCCTTCCGGTTTGCAGTAGTGGTATCCGCGGTTGTTGTCGGCATATACCGTGGCAAGATTGAAGGTATCGGCGAAGCCTGCTTTGGTAAACACCTTGAATGCGTTGCTTGTTGTGGTGGTGTTGAAGTCACCGATAACGAAAACGGGACAGCCGTATTCCGCAATCAGCCGGTTAGTTTCGGTGACAATTTCAGATGCCTGCATTTCACGTGCGGCGTCACTTCCGTTTTCGGCGGATTCTGATTTCCACCACAGATGAGTTGACAGAACGATAAAACGCTTTCCGCTGTCTTTCATTTCAAAATATCCCCATGTATACCCTTTTGACTTCGAATCGTTTTTGTAGTCGAAGTCGTGGTGCCCCTGTTCAAGCAAATTTAAACGGTCGGAACGGTAAAGCAAAGAGGTACAGGGATTCGCCGATCCCGTGGTATATGTCAGGTGCGTATATTCACAGCCTGCATCACGGAGTTTTTTCTTTATGAAATTGATCATATTATATGACATTTCCTGAAAACCGATCACATCGGGATAATAAGCGGTATAGACGGCGGCGAATCCGTATGAACGGACAGATGCTGAGCAATTCTCTCCAATGTCGCTCCATTCCTTCCGGTTGCTGTCACAGTTCCACACATTGTTGCTCATGATCCGCAGTTCAGCACCTTCAGTACGTGGAAAAAGTTCCTTATCAATACGTGATCCGGTAACCGGGCTGTTTTCTGAAATGCCGTCCAACAGAGATAAAAAATTCTGTGCGCAGTATTTGAGTCCGTATTCACATCCTGCAGCAACGAACAGTTTGCCGTTTTTTAATTCAATGCGATACCCGTAGGTTCCCAAGACAGCAGAACAGACGTCAGCAACTCCCGGACGTTCGGGGGCACCGAAGAGGATCTCGTGTTCCTTCACTTCGTTGATCGGCAGATCTGAATTAATCCCGAGGGTGATGCCCAGAGTGTCACGGATCACGGAACGGAGTTCCATTGCAGCACTTCTTCCCTCGCCGTCGATGGCGTGGTCTGCGTATACTATGGTGAATTCTTCAATTGGTATACCGCCTATTGTCCGTACGTCAGAAGCGGAAGTTCCCGGTAAGGCTGCCGTTTCGGTGTATGTGTCGGTATATTCGAAAACAGAATCAGCCGTAGTATCAGTATTTTCGCCGTTTTGTACTCTTTGGGTACAGGAAAAAAGTGACGCACACGTTAAGGCGAGACAAATCAATAAAAAAATGGCTGAAATCTCGGTTTTCATTGTATCGTCCTCCGGTTCCGGAAATACTTTATTTTCATTATATCATAAATTTGTTCAGTTTTCAAGTCCCTGAAACACCGCATTTTCAAGGGTTTGTTCAGTTTTGTTCAGTTTCAAACCCACCTGTTTTCAATGCGGTTAGTATCAAGATAGTAACAGAATCCTGTTATCTTTTGATACAGTAATCAAGGGAAATCCAACCTGCACCGGACTTCAGTTTGCCCCACTTTGCAGCACCCTGACCATCAGATTCCGCAACAATGGTGTAAACACCCCTGTTAGTGATGCACCCGGTCTTTGCGTAATTCGTACCTGCACCCTTGCGAATGTTCAATGCAGAAGTATTGATCTTCACAAGGTAAGGTTTGAAGGTTTCCTGTGCAGGTGCGGCACTCTTTGCAAGGGACAGATATTTCACATTGATAGGACTGCAAATGGCATTCTT